>CAOKRZ010000038.1 GCA_948471335.1 uncultured Christensenella sp.
CAAAAGAAACAGACCTTATTGACAGATTGCCAAGATGTTTTCTCAGCCCAATTTCAAAAACAAACAAAGCTTTAATAAGTGAATTTGAAAGCAAGTTTATCTCTTTCTTAAAAAGCAAACTGCCAAGTGAAACTCTTGCCCAATTTGCAACCGCCGAAATTCCACAAAACCAATTAAAAGATTTTATCGACTATAAAAACAGCTACCTTTTCATTGAGGACGGAATTGTTAACGGATGGCTTTTATGCGAAAAGCCAACAAGCTCATGCTTAAAACCAAAGTTTCTCACCTGTCTTAATGGTCAAGCAAACTTTTTATCTTTTATTAAAGACGCAATTTACACGATTTTTAGAGATTATATGGAAATTCTTTTCCGGATATCGGCCGATGTTGAAGAGTCAAAAATCTTAAGCACACTCTTCTCTTGCAAGCCAGTTTCTGTCGAACACACTTATATAAAAGACTAATAATGTCGAATAATGTTGGCGATAAATATTTTCTTTATACTTGCAAAACATACAAAGCAAGGAGAAAGATATGAAGAAAATTTTATTGCCAATTTTTATTTGTCTGCTGGTTTTAGCCGCCACTGCACCTATTGTTTCAGCTTCAGCATCAACTTATGCTTACTCAACTTGTGTAAGCGTTGTCGGCGAGGCGTCTTTAGAGCTTACGCCAGATCGCGCGACAATTCATTTATCAATCGAAAATGTAGATAAAGATGTTTCGCAGGCACAGGCAAAAACTTTTGCCCTCTTTGACGATGCTGTCAAAGCCTTGAAAGAGGTTGGAGTCAGTGAAGAAAGCATCGTGGTTGAAAGCTATAATTCATATCCAAGCTATGACTATTCTTGCGGCAAAAGCTTGCTTGGATATTACTCAAATTTATCATTTACTTTCAGCGTAGATTCTCTTGAAAATCTCAAAGAAAGCATAGATTCAGTCACAAGTCAAGGTGTTTGTGTGCAAAACATTTGCTATGAAGCATCAAATGAAAAAGAAAGCTATAACGAAGCACTTTCTAAGGCACTGGAAGAAGCACGTATAAAGGCAGAAAATTTGCTTGGGCGAAATGACCTGACCTTAACAAACATTGAAGAAGAAAGTGTCTATTATTCATCAAGTCTTTACCGCTGCTACGACGCTTCGCCTGCACATGAAGATCTTGTTGGCAAAGTGACAATAAGGGCAAGAATAAAAGCTCAATTTTGTTAAAAAAAGCAGATTAACTATCTGCTTTTCTTTTTTATGCTGCTTTTAACATATGTTTCAATTAAGTTGATTGCATTTTCTAAGCCAACTACTGAAGTGTCAATGCACAGGTCATAGTTCTCTTTATCTCCCCAAATTTGAGAAGTGAAGTGTTTGTAATATTCTGCGCGCCCTTTATCAACGGTTTTGACTTTTTCTCTGATCACGTCCTCTTCGCAGTTTTCAAGTTTTGCTTTCCTTTGAACCTTAAATTCTTGATCTTTTGAATAAACAAAGATTTTTATGACATTAGGCCTATTTTTCAAAATATAGTCTGCACACCTGCCAACGATCACACAACTTTCATTTTCATACAAGTTTTCAATTGTTCTGCACTGCTTCAGAAACAAACCGTCTTCTGGGCTTATTGGCAAAACCTGATCCTTATTTTTGCTGAAAACATAACTATTTGCAAAGCCATACCAAAAACTAGATTTATTTTTCTCGTCAACAGAATTTAAAAGTTCAATATCAATATTGAAATCTTCTGCGACCTTTGAGATAAGCTCATTATCATAGCATTTTATCTTAAACCTTTTTGCAAGTTCTTGAGCAATAAATCTTCCGCCACTTCCGTATTCTCTTCCAATTGTGATTACATAATTTCCACTTGCAACAGCCGCGGCTTGCTCAGGAATTGAAACATCAACTCTTTGTTGTTTTTTAAGTTTTCGCATTTCAACAAGCACGAAAATGATTGTTGGAATGAAAGCGCCTACGTCGGCAATGATCCCCGCCCAAAGCATGAGATGCAAATTGCCAAGAAGCCCAAGCAGACATACGCCTGGGACAAGCATAATGACATCTCTCATAAGTGAAAGGAAAAGTGCCTTGTAAGGTTTATTGATCGACTGAAGAAGAACGCAGCTTGCCTTTTGAAGACAGCACAGCATAATTCCACCAAGATAGATCCTGAAACTAAGAATTGCATAATCTTTGTAGAATGCGCTGCCTTTCCCAAAGATCGCGACAATAACACTTGGCGCTGCCTCAAACAAAATGGTGGCGATGATGCCAAGTATGATGTTGCAAATGATCACAAGTTTGAAAGCCTCAATAACACGGTCATATCTTTTCGCACCGTAGTTATATCCTATGATTGGCTGAGCGCCAACTGCAATACCAAGTGAAAAAGCAATCACAATGGCGAATACTTTGAAGACGAGAAAATGTAAAATGGTATGCCTGCCAAAATGATCGTCATATACTGCTTAGTGAAAAGCTGAGTTGTTGTACTGTAGCCAAACACTCCAAGAAGTTTTAAGATTGGGTTCATTGCCGCAAAGCCAATAGCCATGACAAGTATGCCAAAGATGACAGTGACGATAATGGAATTTCCGATACACTTTTTGGTTGTCTTATCATCTTTTGCGCCAAGTGAAATGCTGTATAAAGCCGCGCAGCCATCACCTACAAGCTGAGCAAGCGCAAGTGCCACAACAGTGAAAGGAAAGACAACCGTTGTTGCCATAATTCCGTCTTAACCTGCCAAACTGTTGCCAAGGAAGATTTGGTCAACAATGTAGTAAAGCGCACTGACAAGCATTGCCAAAACACAAGGTATGGCAAATTTCAATAAAAGCTTCTTAACAGGCGTTTGCGTCAAATAAAAATTTTCATTTGCTTCAGTTTTAACTTTTTCCATAAAAAACTCTCCTTAAAAAATCATTCTTAAGAATAAACCACATAAAAAAACACGAGGGGCTATTCTCGCGTTTGCTGTTTCTTATGATTATACGCAAATCGGCTTTCCTTCCCGGAAAACATTGTTATTATATCATAAAAAACAAAAATTTGTAAGCATTTTTTTTGAAGAAAAATAAAATATTTTCACAATCTTTTTTACTTTTCCAAATAGTTGACTTTTTTGCCAGTTTTTGTTGCATATTCGATTTCTGATCTTGTGCTTGAGCCAATGTATCCGCCTTTATTGATAACAAAAATTTCATCTGCCATGTCAATCTTTCTTTTATGAATTTCATCAAGCATAGCTTTTATCTTTTCTTGCTGCTCTTCCATCATATTCTGCCAAATATCACAATCACTGTTGTGACTTAAAAACACGCATGATAAAACGACATTACCTTTCAGAGTTAGCTCATTTTCTGCCTTAATAAATTCATCTTTAAACTTTGTGCTTCCACATAATGTAATCACTTTGTATTTCTTAGCCATAATTTAACCTCAAGGATATTTTATCATAACTCCAAACAAAATCCAAAACGTTATATATTTTTTTTAATTTTATTTGACAATAACACTTTACATGGCTATAATTCAAATCAGATACAAAGGAGAAAGATTATGGATTGGGCAAAAATGTGGAACGACATTTGCAATTATTTCAAAACCAATGTTTGGAACATTCTTTTGTTTTTTGCGATTTTGATCATTGGTATAATAGTGATAAAAGTATTGCTTGCAGTCGTAAGGAAAATATTGAAACACACGCGCATGGAAAAGATTGCGCAGCAATTTATTTGCACCATACTGAAATTTATTCTATGGTTAATTCTTTTATTGTTGCTGCTTTCACAGCTTGGCATTGAAGTTACAGGAATTCTTACTGCTTTCAGCGCTGTTATATTGGCTGTTGGTATGGCTCTTCAAACTGCAATTGCAAACGTGGCAAACGGAATTATCATAATTTCAAGCCACATGTTTAAAAAGGGAGACTACATAATCACAAATGGTGTGGAAGGAAGCATAACTGACATCAACTTCATGTTCACAACTTTGATCACCCCTGACAACAAAAAGATCACCCTGCCAAACACAACCCTTCTTAACAACAATGTAACAAACCTTGGCGCTTATCCAAGACGCAGAGTTGACTTTACTTTTTCAGTTGCTTACGAAAGCGATGTTGAAAAAGTGAAAAAGATTGTGACTGATGTTATGCAAAGCAATGGAAAGGTATATCTTGATCCTGTTCCATTCTGCAGACTTAAATTTTTAAGCGCAAGCAGCATTGACTTCTTCGCAAATTGCTGGTGCGACAATGAAGACTATTGGGATGTATACTATTACATTGTTGAAAACGTTTACAACGAATTTAAACGTAACAACATTTCAGTGCCTTACAATCAACTTGAAGTACGCGATCGCAAAGATGTTGTCAAAATGCCAGTTGTTGGCAAAACGCTTCCAAAACGTATTGAAAAGGAAAGAAACAACAAAGAGGAATACGGAATCGAAGCTTTAACAAAATTCTTCGTTCACAAAGATAAAGACAAGGACAAAAAGTCTAAGAAAGAAAAGAAAGCAAAGAACGAAAAGAAGATAAAAAATGAAAGCGCAGCTCAAGAAGACGTTGCCGTAAAAACAGCAGGGACACCTAAAAAGAAAACTACAGACAAGAAAACTGAAGTGAAAAAATCGTCAACAAAAAAGACTGTTAAAAAATAAACATGAAAAAGCCAACTATTTTAAGTTGGCTTTTTATTTTAATCTTTCTTAAACTTATTGACATTTCAAAATGATATTAAGAGTCTAAGACTCAGCCATTATAATAATAGTGAGCAGTCAATTCTTTGATTTTGTTGCCTTCAACCTTTGGGCGTCTATACCCAACGTCTCCTCTAAAGAATGGAGCGTTGACGTCATTTTTTCTTTTGACTTTTATTTCTAACGCTTGCTCTCTAAGAGCTTTACTCCAACATCTTTCTTGCAAATACTTTTCATCAGGCTTAGGTGTATTTTGAATGCTGCTAAATAAAGCTTCTTTAACATTCTTTGCAGAAGTCTCCCCCATTTTCTCAACTTGAAAAAGTGTGTAATACAATTCTTTCAAAGCAAGAACTGACAAGGCAGGATCAAAAACGAAATCTAAATTATCAAAATTTAATGTAAGCCACGAATGAAAATAATCGTGTTGATGCTCATCAAGAAACAAATTCCCTCTTTCAATGTGGGCATCGTCATCCATAAATGGTGCTACACTTTGAGTTGTCTGCCAACACCATCCTTCAAGCTTTCCGCGTTTCATCAAATTAAAAACTTTTCCCTTATCTCCGCCGCCAATCTCAATATAAAGATTGTCAAGCTTTTCTCTAAGGACATCTTCCAAAGCTGGCCCCGCTTGATACTCATGTAAAATCGCGAACTTTTCTCTTTGCGGCAAATTCTTTCCCCAGTCTGAAGCGAACTTAGGCGGCAACAATTTCTCTCTTTTTAATAAACCTTTCTCATTCAATAATTCTTTCATGTCTTCCCTCTGCTACAACAAGGTTAACACAAACTTTAATTTCTGTCAATACCCAATATTATCAAAAAACAAGTTCCGTGCATAACTTGGTTGGGTTTGACTAAAATAAATAATTATCTGTTTGTTTTACGAGCCTTCTTGGCCTTGATTAGTTCTCTGCTAGTTGTTAAATAAATGTCGTATTCTTCAATATATTTTTCACCTGTTGTTTCTTCAAATTCAGCTATATTTTCTTGAACCAAGTCATACAACTCATTTGATATTTCAATTCTCTTAACAGTGTTGTATTTTTCCCACTTATATATAATAAATGAAATTATAAAAATACAAATGATTGCGATCACAAGGAAGACTATCGCCCATACATGATCTGCTTGAAAATTTGATTTCCAAAGGAATTGCAACAACAGGCATATCGGAACAAACCCGCTTAAAACATAACAAACCATAAATTTATTTTTAAAGCTCCATTGCTTTTTGTCATCAAAATTGAAGTTCGCCCACCAAGTTGCTTCATTGGTCTTCACTACCTTACCACAGTTTGGACATTCTGAATATGGACTTCCCAATTTATAGATATAATCAATTCCCAAAATTCTTTTCATCACAGCTATCGAAATGAACCAAGACAAAGCGATTCCTGCCGTTAATGCTATTAAAAGCATGAAAGGCAAAGGATTATCACTTTCGTTCTTTAAATCATTATGGCAATGTGGGCATTTATACGTTGTAACAGTATATTTAATTCTCATTAGTATCCTCTTACAATAAATATACATCATAAAGTGATGTAAGTCAAATATTTTACATCAGTTTGTGGTATACAATTTCTATGAGTTTAGCGAAAAGTGTTGGACAACGCTTGAAAGAAGCGCGAAAAGATAGGGGCATGACACAAAAGGAAGTTGCCATATTTTTCCGCATGACTCAACAACAATATAGCAGATTTGAAAATGGCGTATTTGAACTCAACTACCAACAAATCGTTGATATCTGCAAATTATTAAAAATCACCCCTAATGAGCTTTTTGGTTTTGATACTTAAAATATACTTAATTTCAATACCCCTTTTGCATTTTTTTCAAATAACCCTATTTTTATTTTATTGGGTTAAGAAAAGTTTATAAAACACCATTATAAATTTTGCTTAACAGTCTCCACCAGCCACATTAAAAAACGACAAGCCTCATATGCGAAACTTGTCGAATTTTGACGGAGCAAGCATAATATAAATCTAATAAGAAATGTTCTGCTGAATACCAGCAACAACATAAAAATTTTTAGTTTGTGCTTTTTATCTTTTAATCAAAAGTCCATTCACGTTTACGTCTTAAGTATTCAGAATATATATCCAATAATGTCAATGGATTTTCTCGATCTTCATTTGAAGAAACCAGCGTTCTATCACTTCTCCAATCTTGCTCTGGATTGGCTTGAATTCTGTCATATACTTGCTTAATTTCATAAACAGCACTATATATTTCCGACTTTGCTTGATTATCTATGCTCGTGTTCCAATCCCCACCAAATAATGTAAAGTAATTGCTCATAATATAATCTGCGCCAGTCTCTTCGTGTTGAACATACTCAACATATTTTGGTTTTAAACTTTCATATACTGCAATGCGTGCATTGACAGTTTGTTCAGCTTTTGCAATTTCTTCTTTAGTAAAACCATGTCTTTTAGCTTCTTCTCGAATCATTGTTTCTTTGTCAACTTGTTGTCTTTTAATAAAAATGCTTAAACAGTTGCCTTTAAAAAGTCCTTTAATTTGACTGGCTAAATCAGGGATACCCGTTGCCATAAAAACAATTTCCCCTCTGCTTATAGCAGATTCTATTCCTTGTTTATCATAAAATATTTTATCGTCTCCATAATTGGAACAAATGAGATCATCTTGTTGCACAGGGATTTGTTCTATGCTTTCAACGCATCTAATATAGTTTGGGTCATTTTCTCTAGGAGATCTTGTTTTATAGGCGGTCGCGTTTCCACATACAAAACCTTCCGCCGTCAAACGCTTCACAACTCACCCATTATAAAATCCTTTCTTCCCTGAGAAGGCGTACAAATTGTGACGATTAATCCTTTTTTCATAGGAAACTCCCCTTTCTTATATTATATCATATCCGTTATGTAAAATCAATCCCAAATCAAGAGTTCGATTTAGGCTTTGCTTGGCGAGGCAGCGAAAGTAAACGACAGGTCTTTATTTGTGTTCCGTTACCAAAAAATGAGTGCGTTATTTGCATAACAAAAAAGCCCGACGTTTTCCGTCAGGCTGTAAAGTCAATATTGAAATTTTAAGTGCTTATTTTTTGCCGTTTACTTTTGCGAGAACTGTGCTACAACAGCCACAACGAAAGGCAAAATCACGGAGACTCAAAAACCTGCAAAAAGGCAGTCGCTCTGCACAAAAAAATGACTGACAAGACTGTGGCTCTTATCAGCCATTTGACGCTAAATTGAAATTTATGCACATAAAATATGCCTTATGGACATTACTCATTGTATTACTTTTTCGTTTTATTGACTTCTTCCTTCTTCGGCTTCTTGCCTTGAAAAAACATAAACCATATATTAAATACTAATGAACCAATGCACAAAACTGTCAAAACTATCGCACCCACCACAGAGAGTCCCATACTGGTTTTATCGCCTACTATAATGCTATTTCCTTCTCCATCAATATAGATATTGACTTTTTTTCCTATATAACTTTCCGCTTCTTTTTGATACATATTTGATTTCACTATACCGTGGTATTCTATACCGTTTTCATCTATATATTGATACCAAACCACATAGGACTTTGTGTTATTGTAACTTCCTCCGCCAGCGTCATTCGTAACCCAAACAATCTCTGCTTCGGCAATTACTCCTCCGTCAATCGCACTTTGTCTACCTTTTTCTTCCCAACAGCCATACCAAAGCCTTCCTGCACCGACGCACAATACCAATGTCAAAACAATAAAAGGTATATACACTAACAATATATCCAATCTCTTTTTTGTTTCAACTTTCAATTTGCTCACCTTATCAATACTTTGCCTTTTATTAT
>CAOKRZ010000039.1 GCA_948471335.1 uncultured Christensenella sp.
TGCTGGCTTCTTGACCATTTACTTTGGTTAGATAATAACTTCTTGCGACTCCGTCACGGTGAATGTCAAAAAGTGCGTCAGGGCTTGAGTCATTAAGTTTCTTTGCTGTCACTCCGCTTCTTGAATATGCGCTTGAGTTGTGAGGGATATGCAACGTTTCGTCAAGAGTGATCTTTATGCCTTTCTTTTCAAGCTCTGCTTTAAACTTTTTCGCTACGTCATGGATTCCGCCAGCACCATAGATGCTGTCATAGCCGTCGCTTGGCTTATAGCTTTCATCGTTGTGCGTCATATACATTGAGATATTTTTGTTTTGATTGGCTTTGCTCATAGAAGATGCTCTGCCTTTTTGCTTCTTTGTTATATTTGGTCTTTCAACATCTTTAATAAATTTTGCATAGGCAATTCTGTTTTCTTCGTCAATGCGCTCAATTTCATATTGCTTGAAATCTTTTGTGAGTATGAGGTCTCCGACTTCGACATCGCTTTTTTCGAAAAGATATTCATTTTCAGTTGTGTAGACTATATAGCTATCGTTCACTTGTCCGTCAATCGCATAAGAGATGCTCACGTTTGACAATACGCAAAAAGGAAATGCCAGCAAAAGCACAAAGGTTAAAAGAATTAAATTTTTGATAAGTATTGATTTTTTCATATTCTTAATATGTGCAAAAATGTGCAATTTATTTGTTTTTTGGCAATATTTGTGGTATATTTATTGTTGTGAAAAGTTATTTTGAACGCATGAAGGAAAAATATGAAGCTCTTAGGCACAAAAAAGATGTGCTTATACTTTCTATTGAGTCTTCTTGCGATGAAACAAGTATAGCCGTTGTTAAGAACGGAAGAGAGGTGCTTTCAAACATTGTTGCTTCTCAGATTGAGATTCATAGGCGCTTTGGGGGAGTTGTCCCTGAAGTTGCTTCACGAAATCATATTACTGCAATTTCAAACATTTTGGATGAGGCGCTTGTCGCGGCAGGAATAACAAAAGAAGACATTGACGCAATTGCTGTCACTTATGGCGCAGGGCTTGTTGGCGCACTTTTAGTTGGCGTGAATTTCGCAAAAGCTCTTGCTTACTCTCTCGACAAGCCTCTTATTGCAGTCAGCCATGTGCACGGGCATATAAGTGCGAACTACATTTCTCATCCCGTTCTCACTCCGCCTTTTGTTTGCCTTATGGTCAGTGGAGGACATACAGTGCTACTTAAAGTGAGTGACTATTATGACATGACTCTTCTCGGAACAACGGTTGACGATGCTGTCGGAGAGGCTTTTGACAAGGTTGCAAGGGTTCTGGGGCTTCCTTATCCTGGCGGGCCTGAAATTGACAAGCTTGCAAAGAATGGAAAGCCTAGCATCAAGTTCAGCGTTTCAAGCAGTTTGAAAAACAGTCTTAACTTCTCTTTCAGTGGAATTAAGACCGCAGTTGTCAATTTTGTGCATAACAAAACGCAGAAAGGCGAAAAAATAAACAAAGCAGACATCGCCGCGTCTTTTCAAGAGTGCGTGACTGATGAACTTTCTGGCAAGGCGATCCGTGCCTGCAAGGAGAGCGGACTTAACAAACTTGTTGTCGCTGGCGGCGTTGGTGCAAACTATCGTCTTAAAGAAAAGCTTTTTGAAGCTTGTCAAAATGAAGGCATTGAATTTTTTAATCCAGTGTTAAAATACTGCACTGATAACGCAGCTATGATTGGCTCTGCCGCTTTCTATATGATACAAAAGGGGATTGGGCTTGCTGACCTTAGTCTTTCAGCCAAGCCGAATGTGGATTTATAATGAAAGAGAAAATGAAAAACTTTTTTAAAAGTTTCAATTTGTACGATAAAATCTTTTTGCCAGTTGCCTTGATTGCGATAACAGTTGTTTCAATTGTTTTCAAATGTGACGCACTTTCAATTGTTTATTCGATTGTAGGAATTATTGCAGTTTTTAGTCTTTCAAAAGGATATTTCTTTGCACCAATTGTTTTGCTTGCGATGTATGGGCTTTATTCCGCTCAGTCATATTTGCAAGCCCTTTATGGAGAAATGATTGTATCACTTGCAATTGTTGTTCCTCTTCAAATCTATACTTTTATTCACTGGATTATAAAAAAGAGAAAAGGCGAAGACCTTTCTGGCAAAATGATTGTGAGAAAACTTAGCTGGAAGGAATGGACAATCATAGCAGCTGCGACTTGCGCTATTGCAGTTGGTGCATATTTTATGCTTAAAGCATTCAATACAAATTTCCTCATTTTAAGCACTGCATCTTTGGCAATCTCCGTACTTGCGAACTATCTCACTATGCGTGGCAGCAAGTTTCAGTTTTTGGCATATATGGGTGTGAACATTTTGTGCTTAGTTATGTGGATTATGCCGCTTGCCAGCGGACAAGCAAACGGGACAACTTTTGTGCCAATCGCAGTAAGCATGCTTGCATTTTTTGTTAACAATATTTATGGCTTTATCAATTGGCTTAAACTTGAAAAATCTCAAAAAGAAAACAATGAGGAGGAAAAATGTTAGAATTACTTGCGCCAGCTGGCAATTTTGATAAGCTTGTCACGGCAGTGCACTTCGGCGCTGACGCTGTATATTTTGCTGGTAAGCAGTTTGGACTTCGTGCGTTTGCCGGCAATTTCACAGATGAAGAAATTGAAAAAGCAATGACCTTTTTACATGAAAATGGCAAGAAGGGCTATATCACGCTCAACATCGTTGCAAAAGATGTCGACTTTGAAAATCTTGATCCTTATCTTGCGCACCTTGAAAAGTGCAAGGTTGACGGGCTTATTGTTTCTGACGTTGGACTTATCTATTATATAAGAAAAAACTTTCCTTCGCTTAATGTCCACGTTTCAACACAAGCAAATGTCAACAACAGTCAGTCAGCAAAGTTTTATGCCGATATGGGCGTGACGCGAATTGTGCTTGCAAGAGAGCTTAGCCTTTCTGACATCAAAAGCGTAAGAAAAAATCTTCCAGAAAATGTTGAGATTGAAGCCTTTGTCCATGGAGCAATGTGCATTTCGTATTCTGGTCGCTGCCTGCTTTCAAACTATTTGACTGGACGTGACTCCAACCGTGGTGCATGTGTGCAAGCGTGCAGATGGAAATATTTTATCCGCGAAGAAAGTCGCGACGACGAATATGAAATTCAAGAGGACGAACGTGGCACATACATCCTAAACTCAAAAGACCTTTGCATGATTGAGCATGTGAAAGAACTTGAAGAAGCTGGCATTGCAAGCTTAAAAATCGAAGGGCGCATGAAGTCAGATTATTACGTTGCCTCTGTTGTCAACGCTTATCGTCGTGCAATCGACGGAAAAGCTGATATTAAGACTCTTCTTGACGAACTTGAAAAAACAAGCCACCGCCGCTACACAACAGGTTTCTATTTTGGAAGTGACAACAAAGAGCATCTTGAAACTTCAATGCCAGTGCAGACTGCAGTTTTTATCGCGAAGGTTGTTGAAGATGAAAAAAACGGCTACGCAAAAGTCGAAATGCGCAACCGCTTTAAAAAAGGCGATAAACTTGAAATCCTTTCGCCAACTGACGCATTTGGCAAAACGATCATAATTGACAAAATAATAAATGAAAAGGGTGAAGAGATTGACGACTGCAAACGTGTGCAAGAAATTGTTTCAATTTCAACTCCTTTCCACCTTCAAAAAGGCGACATCTTAAGAGTAAACAAAAACAGCGATTAGTCTTCGCTGTTTTTGATATATTTATTCTTCTTCTGAGTCGCTCTCTTTTAAAATTATTTTTAAAATGGATTCTATTTGCATTGCTTTTGATCGTGTGTTTTTATATGTGTTTGATTCTTTTTTAATCGTCTTATCAATCAAGTTGATATCAAATGAAGAGTTTGACAAATCGTTGGTTTCTATGTGTAATATCATAGAATGGCAAGTTTCATAGGTGACAGAATTTGAAAGAGTGGTGCTTCTCCCTTTTATGCCGTTTGATAACATTTTAGCTTTATATTTACTTTTTTCTACGCTTTGTCCTGATGTTACACTATTTCCGTCTTCTAAAATCTCGAAATAAGAAAGTTGAGAAAAGTTAAATACAATATAATTGTCAAGCCCTTCTGTTATTATTGCCCATTTTTTATTGTCGATATCTAACAAAATCGAGCAATTATCTCCGCAAGTTGAGAAATTTGAGACCAATGAAATTTCTTTTGTTATTTTTAATCTTGTTGCAGATTTTAGGTTGTCTAGAAGGTCTGTTGAGAACTTCTTTTTTGAAAGGAATTTGAAAAGCCCTTGTTTTTTCATTCCATATAAGAAAAGACCTAATATAAGTCCGATACCAATAATTATAATTGCTGTTCCCATAAAATTCAATTCTCCTTTGTTTTTATATTCCTATTATATATCTTACAATTGTAAGAAGTCAAGTATTTTTCTTACATTTGTGAGATAATATTTTTATGGAAAGTAAAAGTCTTTTTAAAGACAATTTGAAAACGCTTAGGCTTGAAAGGAATATAGGGCAGGTGGAGCTTGCAAAACAAGTTGGTGTAAGTAAAGGCATTATCAGTTTATGGGAGAACGGACTTAGGGAGCCAAATATGACATCGCTTATTGCACTTGCCACTTTTTTCGAGGTTAGTATTGATTTCTTAGTGGGGCTTGAAGACTAAAAAACAAAATTCTGCAAAAAATTTTTAAAAAATAGTCATAATTAGTTGACTATTTTTTTGTTATTGGCGTATAATAGTGCTAGCACATGGAGATAAAGAGTGCTAACAAAAGTCGAATTAAAGGAAGAATCTATGGAACTTTCAGAAAGAAGAAAAGCCATTTTGTGTATGGCGGTGGAGGACTATATTAAAGACTGCTCGCCAATTACAAGCGGAGGAATTAAGGATCGGGCAAAGCTTGACTGTTCAACGGCGACGCTGAGAAATGAGCTTAACACTCTTGAAGCGATGGGCTTTTTAAGGCAGCTTCACACTTCGGGGGGAAGAATTCCTACTCCACAGGGCTATCGGTTTTATGTTGAAAACCTCTTAAGCAGTGTCACTGCTTCAAACAGTGAACTTGAAAATGTAAGAAAACTTATCTCTTCAAGGACGAACAGTTTGACGGATATTGTTTCTGGCATTGCAAAGATTGTAAGTCAGGCAACAAACTATCCAACAGTTGTTGTTATGCAAGGGCTTGACGGACTTATCTTAAATGATTTTAAAATCATACCGCTTCTTGAAAACAAAGTTATGGTGCTGATTGGGACAATGGCAGGATACATCACTGACACGCTTGACATAGCTGCAACTGCGCAGGAGTGCAACGACGCATCGGCGTATCTGACCAAGAATTTCAAAGGCGAAACCATTGGGGCGATGATTGAAAACATTGAAGAATATAGCCTTGGAATGCATGGAGAGATCAAAGCTTTCCAAAAAGTTGTTGACACGCTTATTGGGGGGCTCAAGAAACTCAATAATCAGCGGCTTATCGATGTGCGAAGAGAGGGAAGCGCGAAGCTTCTTGAAAACAGCAGTGACATTGAAGGCGCAAAGAAAGTGCTTAAAATCCTTGATGACGAAAAGGAGCTTACCGGCGCGCTTGAGCTTAGCGGCAATGGCGGAATTGAGGTTTCGGTTGCTGAAGAAGACGGAAGCGATTGTTCGGTCATCAAAGCGCCAATCTGTTTTGAAGGCAAGCAGCTTGCGTCAATTGGCGTTATTGGGCCTCAGCGAATGGACTATGCTGGTATTGCGTCAGCTTTGAAAGTTGTTATAGACGAACTTAATCAAACAAAAAGAGAGGAATAGAACATTGTCAAAGAAAGAAGAAAATTTGGAAGAAGAAAAGTGCTGCTGTGGGCATGACTGCTCTTGCGGCGAAGAATGCGAATGCAACGAAGGCTGCGATTGTGGCTGCGGGCATGAAGGCTGCACATGTGGCGAGGATTGTCACTGTCATGACGGCGAGCGTTGCAGCGAAGAATGCAAATGTGAACATGAATTGGGTCGCGAGGAAGAATATTTGAATCTTGCACGTCAAATACAAGCGGACTTTGAAAACTTCAGGCGCAGGGCAGGCGAAGAAGTGAAGAATTCTTATTCAAAAGGTCAAGCGTCGGTTATTGAAGTGTTCCTTCCTTGTCTTGATACATTCAAAGACGCGAAGAAGATGATCACCGATGAAAACGTTTTAAAAGGCGTTGAAATGATTGAGGGAAGAATTGGTGAGGCGCTTGAAACTCTTGGCGTCAAAAAGATTTCGTCAATTGGCGAAAATTACAATCCACATTTTCATAATGTGATTGCTGTTCTCAGTGATGAGAGCAAAGAAAACGATATCATCTTGGATGAATACCAAGCTGGATATACACTTAATGATAAAGTCATTAGATATGCAAAAGTCATAGTAAACAAAAAGGAGGATTAAAATTATGGCAAAGATTATTGGAATTGACTTAGGAACTACAAACTCATGCGTGGCAGTTATGGAAGGCGGAAAGCCAACTGTTATCGCAAACGCTGAAGGGGACAGAACTACACCTTCAGTTGTTGCTTACACAAAAGAAGGAGAAAGACTTGTCGGCAAAGTTGCAAAGCGTCAAGCAATTGTCAACGCTGACAACACAATTCAATCTATCAAACGTGAAATGGGCACAAACTATAAAGCAAAGCTTAACGGAAAAGACTATACACCACAAGAAATTTCTGCAATGGTGCTTTCAAAACTTAAGGCAGACGCTGAAAGCTATCTTGGCGGAGCTGTGACTCAAGCTGTTATCACCGTGCCAGCATACTTCAACGACTCTCAACGTCAAGCAACAAAAGACGCTGGTAAAATTGCTGGGCTTGAAGTACTCAGAATTATCAACGAGCCAACAGCTGCAGCCCTTGCATACGGCCTTGACAAAGGTGAAAGCGCAAACCAAAAAATTCTTGTTTACGACCTTGGCGGCGGAACTTTCGATGTCTCAATTCTTGAAATAGGTGACGGTGTGTTTGAAGTTTTGTCAACAAACGGAAATACTCGTCTTGGCGGAGATGACTTCGACAACAGAATCATTGATCTTCTTATTGAAGAATTCAAGAAATCAAACTCAATTGACCTTTCAGGCGATAAACTCGCTATGCAGAGACTTAAAGAAGCTGCAGAAAAAGCAAAGATTGACCTTTCTGCAACTCCAAAAACTACAATCTCACTTCCATTCATTTCAGCCGATGCAACTGGCCCAAAACATATGGAATATGAGCTTACTCGCGCAAAATTTGATGCAATCACAGAAGATCTCGTGAAAGAGACAATCTCTTGCACAGAAAGAGCGCTTTCTGACGCAAAACTTTCAAAATCTCAAGTTGACAAAGTTGTTCTTGTTGGTGGATCAACTCGTATCCCAGCTGTTCAAGAAGCTGTTAAGTCTTTCACTGGCAAGGAACCATACAAGGGAGTAAACCCAGACGAATGCGTTGCTGTTGGTGCAGCAATTCAAGCGGGCGTTCTTGGCGGAGAAGTTAAAGACGTTCTTCTTCTTGACGTAACTCCACTTTCACTCGGTATTGAAACTCTTGGCGGAGTGTTCACAAAACTTATCGAAAGAAACACAACAATCCCTACAAAGAAATCTCAAGTGTTCTCAACTGCAGTTGACAACCAACCAGGCGTTGACATTCACGTCCTTCAAGGGGAGCGCGAATTCGCAGCACAAAACAAAACTCTTGGCAGATTCCAGCTTTCTGACATTCCACCAGCACCACGCGGTGTGCCTCAAATCGAAGTTACTTTCGACATTGACGCAAACGGAATTGTGAAAGTTTCTGCAAAAGACCTTGGCACAAACAAGGAACAAAACATAACAATCACAGCTTCTTCAAACCTTAAAGAAGAAGACATTGAAAAGGCAATCAAGGAAGCTGAAGCTCACGCTGAAGAAGACAAGAAGAGAAAAGAACTTGTTGAAACAAAGAACCAAGCTGACAACATGGTTTATGGCCTTGAAAAAATGATCAAAGACAACGGCGATAAACTTGCCGAAGACGACAAAAAGAAACTTGAAGAAGCAATCGAAAAAGCAAAGAAAGATTTTGAAAGTGATGATATTGATGTGCTTAAGAAAGCAATTGACGAACTCACTCAGGTTTCAAACGGCATCGTTTCAAAGATGTATCAATCTGCAAACAGCGCAGGCGCTGGCACTAATGGAACAGATCCAAACGGCAACAATAACAACAACGGAAGCGATCCTGAAGTTGTTGTAGACTAAGCGCGGGGACAACTAGAATTTCTATACGCGGGCACGGCATAACTGCCTAACCGCTAAAATTCGTTTTCCCCATGAGCCCCTTTCCCTCTTGAAAAATTTCCGATGGACAATTTTTCTGGCGAGTAAGG
>CAOKRZ010000040.1 GCA_948471335.1 uncultured Christensenella sp.
AGTTCACCGCGTTCAACGCGTGCCTGAGACCGAATCTCAGGGAAGAATACATACCTCAACTTCAACTGTTGCAGTGCTTCCAGAAGTTGAAGACATTGACATTGAGATTGAAGACAAAGACCTTCGCATTGACACATACCGCGCATCAGGCGCAGGCGGACAGCACGTTAACAAAACAGAGTCTGCAATCCGCATAACTCACATTCCAACAGGCATTGTTGTTGCTTGTCAAGACGAACGCAGCCAGCTTAAAAACAAAGAACGCGCTTTTTCAATCTTGCGCTCAAAACTTTATGAATTTTACAAAGAACAACAAGACAGCGAATATAAAGAGCAAAGAAAAAGTCAGGTGGGCACTGGTGACAGATCGGAGCGCGTGAGGACTTATAACTATCCACAAGGCCGCGTAACCGACCACCGCGTCAACGTGACTTCATATAACATTGAAGGCGTGTTGAATGGCGATATCGAGCAGTTTATCGAAGCGCTTATCGTCAAAGACCGCGCAGAAAAACTTGCAAATGCTTAACTATTTTCCCCATATAAAAAGTGGATAATGTTTATAAACTTTTAAACTATCAAAATAAATAAAAGGATACTGAAATTAAGTATCCTTTTTTTATTTAATGTGAAAATTTATTGCAAGTTCATATGAGTTTGTTCGAAAACTAAATCTTTTAATATTAAGCTCTTTTTATCGTAGAGGTTATCAACAATTGTTTTTGCAACTTCGGCAGGCTTTGCAAAAGTTTTTTGAACTTCTTCACTTACATAGTTTCTATTGTCTTTCCAGAAGTCCGTATCAATCCCTCCAGGATAAACGTTAACAACTTTTACATTCGTTCCAAAAAGCTCTGTGCGTAAAACTTGTGTATATCCTTCTTGAGCAGCTTTCGCAGCGCAATAAAGACTTTCGAACTTAAAGCCTCGTAATCCTGAAATTGAAATTATATTGACAATCTTCACAATATCTTTGCTTTCTTTCACATATGGCAAAGCGTTTGTAGTCATTAAAATTGTTCCATACACAATTGCTGGAAAAACTGTTTCAAGCATTTGTTTATTATTATCAAATATTGTTCCAAATCTGCCAACGCCTGCGTTGTTGACAAGGCAAGTGATTTTATATTTCTTTGTCAATTCTGCATACATACTTTTAACAAAGTTTTCATCACTTACATCTCCAGCATAAGTGATAATGTCTTTTTTTGAAAATTTTGAAAGTTCTTTCTTTGCTTTTTCGAGATTTTCCTTATTTCTCGAAATAATGCAAATATTCTCACCTTTAAGCAAAAATTCTTTTGCGAGTTGTTTGCCGACTCCTTTTGAGCCTCCGGTGATAATTGTTATATTTTTCATACTCGACCTCCTTGATTTTTTATTCCCCAACAATTTGTACTTTAAGTTTTGCTGAGATTTCTGGATAAACTTTGACGATAACTTGGTGACTTCCAATTGTTTTGATTGGCTCTTTGAGGTCAATCTTGCGTTTATCTAGGGTTATGCCTTGTTTTGCAAGTTCATCAGAAATTTCTTTTGCTGTCACTGAACCAAATGTTTTTCCGTTTTCTCCACATTTGATTTTAAGAATCATGCTTTTGCCTTGAATCTCTGCTGCAAGTTTTTTTGCCGCTTCTTTTTCCATTTCTTTGTGATAGTCAGTCGCAGATTTTTTTGAACTATTTTCTGAGATCGCGCTGTTATCTGCAATTTTTGCGCTGCCGTTTTTCAAAAGAAAGTTTTTCGCGAATCCATCAGAAACTTCCTTGATTTCGCCTTTTTTGCCTGTGCCTTTAACGTCTTTAAGTAAAACAACTTTCATTTTATTCTCCTTTGAATTATTTTAACTTAAAAAAGAGTAAAAAGTCAAACAAAAGGGAATAATAGTTGCAAAGCATAGGTTAAGGAGAAAAATATGGATATTCGTTGCAGAAAAACAAAATGTGTGTATAACGACTGCTATACATGCAAAGCAAAAGGGATTATGGTTGATCAAAAAATCCTTTGTTCAACTTTTGAAAAAGATGAAAACAAGGCGGAGGTTGACAGCACAAAGCATTTGTTTGAACAGCCACCAAAATATGCTCCTCAACGCGATAGCAAAACTTGCCACATTGGCTGCAAGGCGAAGTGCCAGTTCAATCATGACGGCAAGTGTGTTTCAAACGGCATCACGGTCAACTCCATTAAAGAAAAACCCTTTTGCATAAGTTTTTTTGAAAGATGATTTTTGTCTTGCTTTTTAGGCAGTTTTGGTGTATAATAAAACCATGAAAGAAAAACACGCAGAAGAGATGTTTCATTTGAATGATGAATCGCAAAACCTTGAAACCGTAGGCAATGGCATGCCTAGCTCTTTCAAGGTTTTTTGGAGTGATCAAATTATCACTGAACCTAAGATTATAAACTACTATAAAATATACCTTCGTGAGCTTATCGACGAAAACAAATTGCTTGGAAACTTTGACCAGTTTGGAAAGTATTACATAGACATTGATATCCGTCGCGACCTTGCGAAAATGTATAAAGAGATAGAGTCTGTTGAAGACGGAAATTACAAGGCTGCATCTGCCTATATGGGCAAAAATTTCAACTTTACTGTCGAGACCTATTCATTGGGTGATGGCAAAGCGAGGGCAGAACTTTATTTGCACGAAAAAGTAGGTGGGGCGCATGCCTGCACTCTTACAACTTTCGTTGCGTCGTTTGCAGATGATTATAACGACGATTTTGACAGAAACGTTAGACGCGCTTTCAAACTTGTTGACATCTTGCCGGTTATGCATGACACAGACATTCCAAACATAGCAATCCTTCTTCAAGGGCAAATTGATAATGGGGTTTTCCTTGATGAACTGATTGAACTCGGCTCGCAAATCTTTGTTATGCGCATGCTTGAAGAACTTGAAAACTGTGGAGATATAGGAAAAGATATCATCAAGATCTTCAACGAAAGAATGAAAAATTTGCCAGTTGCAGAACCTGCAAAGAAAAAGCAAAAAGCTTCTGAGCATAAGGAAGATGTGATTAAAAAATACACCCAAATGCGAAAAGAACTTGATAAAGCAGTTGAAGAAAAGGGCGGATACAACACACTTCCAATTGACAGCGAAAAGATAGATAAAATTTTTGATGACTTCAATGAGCCTGTTGAAAAGGTTGAAGATTTGAGGAAGTCTTATCGCAACCCTGAAAAGAAATCAGCCAAAAAGGAAACGAAATCAGCGCCAGCCGCTCCTATTAAGAAATCTGAACCAAAAAAAGAATCAGGCGGCGGAAGCTCTGACAAGGGTAAAAAAGCTGGCGGAAACACCAAAAAAGCTGGCGGTGGGGGATCAGGAAGCGGCAAGAACGATAAAAAGAAAGACGGCGGGAAAGAAAAGGAAAAGAAGAGAGAAACTTTCCCTGTCTCAGAAAATAAGCCTGAAACAAAGAAGAAAGAAGAGCCAAAGAAACAAGCGACGCCTGCAACAACAACCAAGCCAGTAAAGAAAGAAGCGCAAAAGAAGGAAGAAGCGCAAAAGAAAGAAGAGCCAAAGAAGGAAGAGGCGCAAGAAGATGTTGCTGTAGAGAAACAAGAATCTGCCACTGAGATTGTTGGAAGCGGATCCGAATATTTTGAAGTCATTGAGGTTTATGAAGAAAAAGTAGAAGAAGTAGTGGTAGAAGAAGTAGTGGGAGTGGAAAGTATAAATCCAGCAGAAGCAGAAGAAGTAAGGGACGAACATGTTGACGAAATAGTTGAAGAGGTGACAGGAGAGATTCTTGGTGAAGGGGCATTCGTAGAATTAGTAACTGGTGACGAACTGGGGAAATAACTAGAATTTTAAATAGGGAATAAAAAAAGCGATGTCAAACATCGCTCTTTTTTAAACAAGTATATTGCTTTTATTCAAACTAGATATAGCAGATTCTTTAAATTCATTTACTCTTTGTGCCAATTCTAGATCTATAGTTTTGAATTGAGAATCAGATAATCTTCCGCAAGCATAATCGCTGAGCATTGTGGCAACAGGGGCTAAATTCACAGATTTTATTCCTTTGCCTAATTTATCCTTATAATGCTCCATTACAGCAGTATACTTTTGGACATTTCCTTTCCATCCTTGGAAAGTACAAAAATCGCATATTGCATGTAATGCTCTGCTTTTTTGGGCAGCGACATTTTGACTTTTTTCTGACGGCTTAAAAACATAGTAGGTTGAGAATTCAACGTTGTCAATGACCATTTTCCCGTTTTTAATAACTTTTGCAAGTTTTGTTTCTCTATATATTCTAGCGTTTTTCAAAATAGCCTTGAAAGTGTTAAATGCCTCAGATCTGTAAGACCCTTTAAGTAAGTCCCAAAGTTCCGAAGTTAGAGAAACTATTTGATCAGGAGTTGGGGTTGTATCAACAAAATCTTTATGTTCGTCAGTCAGAAACTTTGAAATAGCCAAATAAGTGTTAAAAAGATCTCTTCTTACTGATCGAATTTCTATTTTTTCGCTCTCATCTAAAGCGGAAAGATCCATTGCTTCACCAGTCTTGTAGTCATATGAAAAATCAGGATATTCCAAATCTTTAAGAAGTTTTTCTCTATATGTCTCAAATTCAAGTTTATCCACGTTTGTTCTCCTTTTGTATTGCTTTGGCTCTATTGTAACACATATTTTTGCGTTTGTAAATACCCTTTTTAAAGATTTTTACATATTTTTTGAGGCTTTCAGCACTCTAATTATATGAAAAGTTCGGTTGGAAAGGGTGCTTTTGTCTTAATAGTCAGTGGTTTTGTGTGCAAATTTTTTGGCGCGCTTTTTCGTTTGCCACTGACAAACATCGTTGGAATTGAAGGAATTGGCGTTTTTCAGATGATTATGAGCCTATATTCGCTCATGCTTGTTCTGGTCACTGGTGGGGTGACAAACAGCCTTGCTAAGCTGATTTCTTCATCCAGGGCGAGGGGCGAGAAGGCGAAGATTGGCGGTTATCTGTTTGTGTCTGTATGTTTTGCCCTTGGTTTGAGCCTCGCGATATCTTTATTCTTTGCATTTTTCTCAAAAAATATCTCTTCTTGGCAAGGTATTTCTGACGGATATGCAAGTTATCTTTTGTTTTTGATTCTCATTCCAATCGGCGCGCTTATTGGCGTTTTTCGTGGCGTTATTCAGGGTTACGAAAACATGTTGCCCACCGCCATAAGTCAAATCATTGAACAGATTGTCAAGTTCGCTTTCGGGCTTTTATTTGCCTTCATATTTGCGAAGAGCGGGGCGGTGCAAGGTGTGTTTGGTGCGTTCCTTGGGATAACGCTTAGCGAGCTTATCGCATTTATCTATCTTCTTTTTGTTATGTTTACAAAAATGAAAATTTCTCCAAGCCGTGAAGAAAATGTCAGGGCTGAATTTTTGAAAGCAGTGCTTCCACTTTCTTTTGGCGGGGCAGTTGTTCCTTTTACTCATGCAATAGACTCACTGATCATTGTTTCACTTCTCTCACTTGCAGGGCTTTCTGCCGAAAAAGCGACAGCGCTTTTTGGACTGCAAACGGGAGTCGTCGGCGCTATTTTTAATTTCCCTCTGATCATATCGCTATCAGTGGGCATTGCTCTTCTTCCAAAAGTGGCTTTTCTTTCTGGAAACGGTCAGACAGCTGAAGAAAAAAGAATCATCTGTCAGGCTTTTTCTGTTATGTGGCTTCTTCTTTTGCCGCTTGTAGTAGGGATCATGTCAGTCTCAGCGCAGCTTTATCAAATTTTATATCCTTCTTCAATCAAGGGCTTTTTGACAGTTGCTGTCGATCTTTCTTACTTAAGTGGACTTGCAATAATCCTTACAGCAATTATGCAATTTGTGCTTTCTTTGTTGCAAGCGAAAGGGCATTTTCTTTATTCTTTTCTGATAACACTTTTGGGAGGAATTTCCAAAGTGGCTTTTGTTGTGATAACTGCAAGGATACCCGAAGTTAATATCTTTGCAATCCCAATTTCTAACATCGCGCTTTCCCTTATCGTATGTATCGGTGGGCTTATAAAACTGGGAAAACTTTTGCAAGTCAATTATTTCGATATCTTGGTGCCAGTGTTTTCTTCTATTATAATGTTTACAGCCGTCAAAATTTTTGTATCCTCAGTGGCTTTGCCGCAAGTTGTCTTGCTTTTGCTGTCTGTCATTATTGGCGCGATAATTTATTTGGTTTTAAACTTCCCATTGTTTAAAAAGTATAGTCTTGAAATTATAAAGAAAAGATAAGCATTTTGTTTTGCCAAACTTTCATTATTTGGTAAAATAAAGTTATGAAAATTCAAGATATCGATTTTGGCAACAATCTTTTTCTCGCGCCTATGGCAGGCGTGAGTGATATAGGCTTTAGGGAACAATGTATAAAAGGCGGTGCGGACGCAACTTGCAGTGAAATGCTTTCGGCACGCGCCATGCTTCACAATCCTAAAAAAACTGAACTTATGACAATTACTTCGCCTTTAGAAAAAATTAAGATTGGGCAAATTTTTGGGCATGAGCCAATTCCAATGCAACTTGCAGTGCAAAACCAGCTTCTTTCAAAGTATGATGTTATTGATATAAACATGGGCTGCCCTGCGCCTAAAATTGTTAAAAACGGCGAAGGCAGCGCGCTTATGAAAAATATTCCGCTTGCAAAAGAAATAATTTCTTCAGTTGTCAAAGCAACCGAAAAGCCAGTTGCTGTCAAGTTTAGGCTTGGATACGACAAAGACATTTCACTTGAGTTTGGCAGAATGTGTCAGGAGGCTGGGGCAAGCTATGTGACTTTGCATGCAAGAACGACAGAGCAGGGCTACAGCGGCAAGGCAGACTATGATGCAATTGCAAGGCTTAAAGCGTCGCTTTCTATTCCAGTCATTGGAAACGGGGATGTGGTTGATAGAGTAAGCTATCAAAGAATGCTTTCAACTGGTGTTGACGGGGTTATGATTGGAAGAGGCGCGCAAGGGAAGCCTTGGATCTTTAATGAGGTTTTAGGGAAAGACACTTCAGGCATCAGCAAGATGAAGGTGATACGAGAGCATGTTGAAACGCTGAGAAAATATTATGAAGAGAGTTATCTTACTCTCTATTTACGCAAACATTTTCTTTGGTATACTCAATCGCTTGTTGGTGGTGCTGAAAAAAGACTAAGGCTTGCAACAAGCCCTTCCGTTGACGAAAGTCTGCGAATTTTGGCAGAAATTTTTGGTCAGCAATAAGGATAAATTGTTTGGGGATTTGCTGGCAAAAGTGATAAAATGCTTATAGAAGGAGAGCTTTATGAAAAGGACGATTAAAGATCTTGTAAACCTTAAAGGAAAAATTGTGCTTGTGAGGGTTGACTTCAATGTCCCTATTGACAAAAGTGGAAGGATTCTTGACTCAACGCGAATTGTGGCTGCTTTGCCAACCATTCGTTATCTTATTCAACAAGAAGCGAAGGTCGTTTTGATGTCACACCTTGGCAGACCAAAAGGATATGAAATCAATAAGTCGCTTTGGCAGATTTCCCTTTTTCTTATGAATAGGCTTAAATGCAAAACATATTTCGTCAATGAGTGCGTTGGAGAGAATGTGAAAGAGCGCATCAAAACCATGGAAAATGGAAATGTGCTTTTGCTTGAAAATATGAGATTTTGCGAAGGCGAAACAAAGTGCGATATGAACTTTGCAAAACAGCTTGCATCTCTTGGAGACGTGTTTGTTATGGACGCTTTTGGTTGTGCACACAGAAAGCACTCTTCAACTTATGGTGTTGCAAGAATTTTGCCAAACGCTATTGGATTTTTGGTGGAAAAAGAATGCCAAGTTTTGGATCAAGTTTTGACAGAGCCAAAGAGACCTTTTGTTGGTGTGTTTGGTGGTGCAAAGATGGAAAGCAAGATTGCCTTCCTTCAAAAACTTGTGGAAAGGTGTGACACGATTTTAATTGGCGGAGCAATGGCATACACATTTCTTGTTGCCTCAGGGGTTTCGGTGGGGCGTTCTATGCTTGAAGAAAATGCAATTGTGCTTGCAAAAGAAATTTTGGCTGAAGCCAAGAATAATGGGAAAAAGATTGTCCTCCCTGTTGACCATGTCGCAATAAAGTATGGCGATAAAAAGCAAAAAGCGTTTGTGACGGACAAACTTATTGAAGATATGGTTGGTTGTGACATCGGGCCCAAAACAATTGCACTTTTTGCCAAAGAGCTTGCCGAGATCGGAAGAGCA
>CAOKRZ010000041.1 GCA_948471335.1 uncultured Christensenella sp.
CATAGCCAAGCGGTAAGGCAAAGGTCTGCAAAACCTTCATTCCCCGGTTCAAATCCGGGTGGTACCTCCAGTCGGCGAAAAAATTCTAAATAACTTTAGAATTTTTTTAATATGCTGGTGTGGCGGAATGGCAGACGCACGGGACTTAAAATCCCGAGGTGGCAACACCGTGTGGGTTCGACTCCCACCACCAGCACCATAAACCTTACGCTTAGCGGCTATTGTCAAGCATATAAATAAACAATAAAACTACCCAAGTGGGAGTCAATCAAAACTTACAAGTTTTGATAATGGCTACTCGCCATTGAACCCACACGCGTGTGGTCGGAAGCCGGCAAGGAAGCGTGCGTGCTTCGGCCACTGGACAACCCTGTTGTCCGAACGACTCCCACCACCAGCACCAAATATACTAATTAAAAAGTCTTTTGTTGAGGAATAGGATAAATATGTCTGATTACGAAATTATAAAGAACTTTGTTCGAAAGGAAATGAAGTTTGATAAGGGTGGGCATGGCTATAATCATGCTTTTCGTGTTTTTGTGAATGCGCAAAAAATCGCTAAGCATGAAAAGTGTAACGAAAAAATTGTTTTAACTGCTGCATTAGTGCACGATTGTATTGACAAAAAATTGTTTCAAGATGTTGATAGACAAATTTCAAAAATTAAAGAATTTTTAACATCAATAAACTTTTCTGCTGAGAGCATAAATGAAATTTTGTATATCATTACACACATTTCTTGGAGTCACGGTATAGATGCAAATCTTGATAATATCAATGCAGTGATTGTAAGGGATGCTGACAGGCTTGACGGGATTGGTGCAATAGGAATTGTCAGAGCAGTTGAATATGGTGGTAATGTTGGTCGAGAATTTTATGATCCTGAGAATATAGGTAGTGATGGGAAATTTGGTAAGACAACAAATTCTACATTATCACTTTTTTATGATAGGCTTTTTCTTGTAAAAGACAAAGTTTATACTAAAACTGCAAAAAAGATTGCTAAAAAGCGCGACAAATTTATGAAAATATTCTTGGAAGAGTTTTATAAAGAATTGCCCTAATTGAAGAGATTCTGATTATCGCAAAACCAAAACGAAGAAATCAAAAAAAGACTTCGTTGGTTATTGACACAAATATACTAACTAAAAAGTCTTTTTTTGAAAAAGCTTTTTTCATTGTTAAAAACACAATATGCAGGGGTTTTGATATAACAACACCACTGTATGCAGAGATGCCAAAAATCAGCATTTCAAACATGGGCAAAATATGTCTTTTTTCAAAAGCATAAAATTTTTGATTTTTTTGATTTTTTGCCCCAAATTTTTATTTTTTTACACAAAAATGGCTGTCGCAAAATTATTTTGCGATAATCAAAAAATAATCAAATAAAAATCAAAAATAATCAAAAAATATCAAAGAGATATAAATCTGCTTCACTCACTTGTGAAATTATGCAAGCATAATCACAGTTCGTTCATTGATTTATCAAAATTATGAGCCAAAACTGATACAGATTGCAAAGAGTTGTGATATAATGGCTTCATAGGAGAAAAGAACTATGACCAAAGAAAAGTTATTTGAATTTATTGCAAAGCAAAAGACGGCATTCATTTCATCGGTTGATGAGCAAGGTTACCCCGTAACAAGAGCAATGCTTGCGCCAAGAGAAATTGACGGCAATGATATTTACTTTTCAACCAACACTTCAAGCAAAAAGGTTAAGCAATACCAAAAGTACGACAAGGCTTGTGTGTATTTCTATGAGCGGGGCAGATTTAAGTATCAGGGTGTAACAATTAAAGGTACTATAGAGGTTTGTACTGACCAACCGACAAAGGATAGAATTTGGCGATTTGGCGACAAGTTGTTTTATAAGAAAGGCGTAACCGATCCAGATTACTGCGTGTTAAAATTTACAGCACAAGAAGCCGAATATTATTGTGATTTCAAAATTGAAACAATAGAACTTTAATATAAATCACGAAGCAATGTTTCGTGATTTTTTGTTAAAACTGATTGCGGTTTCAAAGCGTTGTGGTATAATAGAATAGATAAAGGAAGAGAAATGTCAAAAAAACAAAATATCCAATTCATTCAGATTTTAAGAAGCTGGCAAATATGAATGTGCCAATAAACAAATTTACAATTTTTATGGTCCAAAAGTTTTTGCCTATATTATTTAAAAAAGAAAAATCAACAAAAGAATTGAATATTACAAAGATGTCCATTCCTACATCTGATGGCAAAAATATAAGAGCAATTTTATATTGCCCAAAAGACCTAGTTGAAAAATCATCATGTTTGGTATATTTTCATGGCGGTGGCTTTGTTTTTCCAGCAGCACCATATCATTTTAGGCTAGCAAAACAATATGCTTTAAAAGCTCATTGCAAGGTGCTTTTTGTGGATTATAGGCTTGCTCGAAAACATCCATTTCCAACAGCAATGGAGGATTGCTATTGTGCGTATAATTGGGCTGTTGATAACGCCAATAGTTTAAACATTGACACTTCAAAAATTGCTGTGGCTGGTGATAGTGCTGGTGGCCAGTTGGCAACTCAGGTGTGTATTAAAGCGAAAGAAAACAATCAAACTATGCCATGTTGTCAAATGCTAATTTATCCCGTAGTTTGCAATGGGGATACAGAATCGAAAAAGACATTTACAGATACGCCAATGTGCAACAGTAAAGCCGCTGAAAAATTTGATAAACTCTATTATCAAAACAAGTTCAATGCAGAGAAAGTGTTGCTGATGGAAAATGAAAATTTGACTGGCATGCCAAACACATATATTGAAACTGCTGAATTTGATTGCCTAAGAGATGGAGGCATAATATACGCAGAAAAGCTGAAAAAACACGGAGTTGATGTTTTGCTTTACAATACCAAAGGCACAATGCATGGATTTGATATGGTGTCAAACAGTCAGATTGTCAGGGAATGTGTTGAAAATCGCATAAAGTTTTTAGAAAATAATTTATAGAAAAATTACGAGCAAAGGTTCGTTATTTGTTAAATGCTAAAACCTTTTGAAGTTTTATATGGCAAAAGTTTGGACAAATTTTAAAAATAGGATAGAATAAGAAATTATGAAAAGAAAAAAGTTAATTTTATGTTTATCTTCAATTTTTGTTATCATTCTTGCTGTTGTGATAACAAGTATTTGTTGTTGGCCCAAAAAAGAACAGGAGCCTGTAAGCCCATTTAAAAGTTACGTTCAAAGCATCAATACTGAAGAAAGTTTACAAAGAATCAACAATCCCGATCAAGGTTTTTATCATCCAATTTATGTTACTGCAAAAGAAAATGGTGTAAGTTATGCAAAATGGATTGTCACTGATGCAACACAACTTTATCATTTGAGAATTGATATTAGTGCATTTTCAAAAGTGGTGAATGGTGATGCTGACAAACTTTTGACAAATGAAGTTTTGAGTGGGATAGAAGAACTTCTTATATTTTTAAAGCAACAAAACAAAAGCGCAATAATCAGATTTGCATATGATCCAGGGTTTAGTGGTAAAGCGAACAAGGAAGCTGGGCTTGATATGATCATTAAGCATATAGAGCAAGTTTGCCCAATTTTAAACAAGTTTGAAACTACTATAACAGGTGTAGAAGTGGGATTGATTGGCCCATGGGGAGAGATGCATACAAGCACGATTGCAAACAAAGAATACATAAATCCTATCATTGATCAGTTTTTAGATCAGACAAACAATCTTCCAATTTTGCTCAGAACTCCAAATATGATTTATAATTATTTAGGTATAACAATCAACGATATAGAAAATTACAAGATTGATAACACAAGTAAAGCGTATTGGCTTGGGCTGTATAACGATGGTTATTTAGGTTCTTCAACAGACCTTGGAACATACACAAACCGTGAAAAAGAAATTAAGTTTTTAAGTCAACAAACGTCTCATTTGCCATTTGGCGGAGAGGTGGTTGCTCCAGAAAGCTCACTTCACGATATTGAAAACTGTTTGCCAGAAATGGCTCAAATTCATTTAAATTATTTAAATGTTGAGTGGAATAACTTAGTTATAGACAAATGGAAAAAATCAATTTATACTGAAAGTTGTGGAAAAGATGAAAATTATTATGGGCAGTCTGCTTTCACATATATCGAAAATCATATGGGTTACAGATTTGTTTTGACCGAATCTGTGTTTGAGTTTTCTGATCGGTTTGATAAACTTAATATAAAATTATCTTTGGATAATGTCGGGTTTGGGAATTTAAACAAATCAAAGCTTGCTAAAGTTCTATTTGTAAATGAAAATGGTGAAATCAAATATTTCAAGCAAATAAAAAAGTTTGAAGGTGGAGAGAATATCGATTGTTCACTAGATATAAATTTTGATGATGGCAAATATCAAGTTTATTTGGCTTTATATGGAGAAGAAGTTGATGGAACGTCATATTATAATTTACAACTTGCCAACTGTGACATTTGGAATGATGACTTAAAAGCAAATAAGATCGGTGAAATAGATATAAAAAATAATGCTCTGTAGCTGTTTTTAATGACTATAAAATGTTTGCACTTGACATGATGTGAAAATTGTGATAAACTAAACGTGAAGGTGAGATATGAAAATAGACCAATTAATTTTTGAAAATGTTCTTGGAAGAGAATATAATCCTCAGGACGAAAAGGATGTTATGGCTGCAATCTCTTTACATTTTTGGTTAAATAACCTTGGGATATGGTCTGAAACACGAGATTATGGCTATGTTTTAACAGATGACGGGCTCGTAAGTCTTCAATGTAGGCAAGACGTGCTGAATCAATGTGACGATTTGAGAGGGCTTGAATTTTCTCAGACGACCATGTATGCATTGGCCGCATTAGAAATTGCACTTGAAAACACAACTGAAATTTTAAGGAAGCCATTTGATGAAAGAGATGCTGTTATCAGCAGTGCTGTATATAAGTATATAAAAAATGAATATCATCTTGGTCGAGAAGAGGATGATGAAAAAATAAAACTTGAGTTTGAAAAACATTTCACGGCAGGAGATTATGAGCTTGGAAAAACTTGTTGCCAGCAAGCTGAAATTGTTCACAACTCATTCGTTGATACCAAAGGATTAATCTAAGATTGGTTTTTGTTCGCAAATCTTACATTAATAAAAAATAATTATGGATTATGCAAAAATGCATCTAGTTTCTAGATGTATTTTTTTGTTTTGTAAAATGTAAGGTTTATGGTATATTATGTTTATAGGAGATCGGAAATGGCGATAGATAAAGCGGGGAATATTGCAGGGCAGCAGTTTTTAAAAGAACTTCTTGGCTGTGAAGATCTTGTTTCGGAAATTAGAAAAAACATATCTGAGCTTGCAAGAGTGATCCCAGAGATTGAAGCTTCTTTTGGTTTTGATCACAAACATCCGCATCATCAGTTTGACGTTTGGGAGCATACGCTTTGCGCGTTAAGTTTTGCGCCAAACGATTTTGATGTTCGTCTTGTTTTGCTTCTTCACGACATCGGCAAGCCATATTGTTTTACTGAAGAAGGTGGGGTAAGGCACTTTCACGGGCACGGAAAAGTTTCGGCTGATATGAGCGAAAAAATATTAAAAAGGCTGTGCTTTGAAAGAGAATATATCTCTTTCATTTGTAAACTGATTGAAGGGCATGACGATCCAATTTCAATGGAAGATATAAAAAGTGATCGCATTTTTGCTGAGAAAAAGTTTCAAGTTCAAATTTGTGACACAAAAGCGCATAACCCAGAGAAAAATGCAAAGCGTCTTTCCTACATTGAAGCAACAAAAAATATGTTTGAAATAATAAAAGAGGATTAAGTTCCTCTTTAAGTTTTTATCTTAATCCGCCGTCTACGCAAATGGTTTGGGCTGTGATGTACCTTGCTTTATTTGAAGTTAAGAAAACAACAACGTTTGCAATTTCTTCGGGTTGTGCAAAACGTTTAAGAAGAATTTTGTTGGTCTCTTCTTCGATAAGGCTTAGGGGAAGATCAATATTCATTTCAGTTTCGACCCAGCTGGGTGCGACACAATTTACGTTTATTTTTGGCGCGAACACTTCAGCTAAGTTTTTTGTAAGAGAAATTATTCCTGCTTTTGAAGCGTCATAGTCAAGCGAGCTTGAAAAGGTTGAATTTATTCCATTTGTTGAGCTTATATTCACAATGCTTGGCATTTCACTTTTTTTAAGCTCTTCACCAAAGATTTTTGAAGTGATAAACATTGCGACAAGGTTTGTGTTTAGGGTCTGTGTCCAATGTCCAACAGTTCTCTCTTCAAAGGGGATGTCATAAACAATGCCGGCATTATTAATCAGGATGTCGACTTTATGGAACTGGTGCATAACCTTATTAAACATATTTTTGACTTCATTTTCTTTGCTGACGTCTGCTTTGCAAAGTAGGCATTTCACGCCATAACTTTCAATGACGAGTTTTGTCATGTTTGCATCTCTATCATTTTTGTGATAATTGACAACAACATTTGCTCCAAGCTTTGCGTAGCTTACAGCGATTGCGCGACCGATTCCGCGGCTTGAGCCAGTAATCACAACAACTTTATCTTTAAACTCCATAATTTTTTATCCATTCCTCCTTTGAACTTATTATCATAGACATTTTTTTAAGCTTTTCTGCAAGGGCTGAGTATTTTTCGATATCTTCTTTTCTTGCGCTTATTCTTCCAAGAGAATAAGGGGATATCTCATCGCAATAGATGCTTTTGTTTGAATAAACAATAAATCCTTCTGAAATTTCTTGCAATACTTTATCGTTAAGCTTGGATTTTTCGAGCATAAAGAATCTGGCTTTTTCAGAGAGGTGATTTGAAATTGCCTTTATTGCAAAATTGTTTTTCATATGTTCGATTGTATGAGCCTCATTGATATATACAAAATCGATTGAGACACCTCTTTCAATTGCGCTTAAGATGTGTGAGTAATAATTTATTTCATTGTTTGAGTCGGAATACTCGACCTCATTCCAAATGGAAACATTCGTGATGTTGTCGTCTGGCGTTGCTTCATCCAGTCTTTTGCATAGCAAACTGTAAGAAGCTTGCACTGTTGGAAGCTTTTGTCTAAGCATAGGTGAAGGGGTTTGATTCATGAGGTTATATCCAATTGCTAATTCCTGCTGATTGTTTAGACTGTCAATAAGTTTTGCATAGATTGCACGGCAAATGCCTTCTTTGAAATACATTTGAAGGCCATGTGATGTGAAATCTTCTTCCTTAGGTAAGCTGTAGTTGTATATTTGACTGACATCTTTAAGCGAGTTGTTAAACTTTTGATTGATGCAAAGAATTTTGCTTTTTTCATAGTTGACAGGTGTATCACACTCACCGCAAACAACCAAGCTTGGGCTATATTTTTCAATCATTTCGTTAAGTTTATTCAATTTAAATTGATTTTCGCAATCTGAAACGGTGTCTTTTGTAAACACGCAAAAGTTTTGCATATCATCTTTCAAGTTGTATACGATTGATTTAAAAAGCAAACTTGATGAATATTTAGTTGCGATAAAAATCAAATTCTCTTCATTTATCGAAAGCTCTTCTTTAGCAGTTGAGTTTGGATTTTTTGCATTATCGGGGATCATGTAAGTTTTTCCGACAAGTTGGACGCCTTCAATTTTGTTGGTTTTAATAAGATACCTCAGTTGACGTGTTGACATATCCCAAATCTTTGCCATTTCTGCTATTGTTTTCATTCCCTGCTCCTTTTCTTTGAGAATTTTAACATATAAATGACAAAATGTCAATGTATTATCGTTAATTTAGGCGATTTAGTCATGTTTTTTCTAAAAACTGGTAATTAAGTTGCAAAAATGTTTTAATTATGGTTATAAAAACAAGTTTCAAACCATAAAGAAATATTTGCAAAAAATTTTGTGACGAAGGGATGGGCGTGGTATAATAAAAAGGAACAAAAACACAATTTATGAAAAACATTTGACAAAAATCCCCCCCCCGATATACTTAGATTAGGAGAGTGAAAATATGAAAGAATATTACAAAGCTTATGAAG
>CAOKRZ010000042.1 GCA_948471335.1 uncultured Christensenella sp.
TTAAAGTTTAACGCCAAGCTTTTCAGCGTAGATTGGGTCAAGTGCATGTTCAGCGTCAATGAACGCTGCAGTTCCGCCCATTTTTTGTGCTTCAGCAATGATGTGAAGTGAAACAGTTGTTTTACCTGAAGATTCAGGTCCATAAATTTCAATCACTCTTCCCTTAGGGATTCCGCCAATTCCAAGTGCAAGATCAAGAGTTAAACACCCTGTTGGAATAACATCAATTGGTTGATTAACCCTGTCACCAAGCTTCATGATTGCGCCTTTGCCATATTGTTTTTCGATTTGCAGAAGTGCTTCTGCAAGAGCATCTTTCTTTGTGTCTTTGATTGTTGCCATACTTATCCTTCCTTTTTCTTTTATAGATATATTTTACCAAAAATTAACTAAAAAGCAAAATCATTTTGTTTCAATTTTTTAAATATTTGAAATAGTGCTGAGTTTGTTGAGACAAACTTGTTTTGCAAGCAGGTTTTTGCAAACTTGTTTTTAAAAACATGCACAGCCTTTTTGTCGGCCACTGCAAAAAGAAATTCTTCCCCATCTCCAGCATTCTTTTTTGTGAAGGCAAGCACTATGTCAGAGCCTTCATTAAGCCTTGCAAGCGAAAAGTTGTATATTCCCTCGCTTGTTTTAGGACAAAAGTTTTCATCCCATCGAATTTCATTTGTCACATCATGATAGTCAGCGTTACCCAAAAGCCTATTTTCAAGATAACCACAACTTGCATCATCATAAATCGAGATTTTATATTTCTTAAGTTTTAAAAGCCCCAAAATCACTTCCTCAAGCCCCAATTCGTTTTCACTGTAAATACTGTCCTTAAACTTTGAAGCAACATGCATTTGCACTTCATCAATTTTTCCGTTTTCGCCCTCATAGGTTAGGAAAACTTCATAGAGAAGATTGTTGCAAAAATATTGGTATTCAAGACCAGAATAAGTGTTTTTTATATCTTTAAGCTCAGCTTCAAGTTCTTCTTTCGATTTTCCAAAAAGCTTGAATGAATAGACTTTTCTCCCATCTTTGAGCTTAACTATTTTTTTAATCAGTTCTTTCCACTGTCCGTCGATTGGAAGAAATGCAATTGTCTTTCCATTTTTTTCAAAGACAAGAGCTTGCTCATCAATGGTCTTTGTATGTGTGCCAAGTTTGGCAAGTCCCATAACAACAAAATCATCAATGTTTTTATTTTCCATAAAGACAATCGTGTTTTCATTTTCACTGTCAAGAGCCTTCCAGTTTTGATCTTTATCATAGTCAAAAAAAACAAGCTTTTCACATCGAGAATCCCCCATAGCAAAAAGCTTGTGCATTGACACAATATCAAAATTTATCTGACCTTTAGTGAATTGGTTTGAAAAAACATAAACGCTAAATTTCATAAATCCTCTTTCGTTTTACTTTTCTTCTTCTGCCTTTTTGTCATCTTTAAGCACATGTCTGTTTTTGAATATGTAGCTTACTCCTGAATACAAAGTCAGAAGAGTTGATGTTGAAATAAGCACAAGCAAAATGATATTAACGATGAGGTTTGCTTGTCCGCCTTTTGGCGTGAACAGAAGTGTTGGTTCTGTTGAGAAAGCCACGTAGAACATATACAAACTGATTGTTACATCTTGCAACGCAGCCTTGATTTTCCCGCTCCATTCAGCTGCAAGAACTTTGCCTTTTGCTGCTGCAATTTGACGAAGCGCGCTGATAATGAATTCTCTTGCAAGCATAATGATTATGCAAACTGTGACAAGCTGAGGAAGCACCAAAGCCGACATTGAAACAGGCACGCCGATGATAAGAACCATACCTGTCATAATGAGCACCTTATCTGCAATTGAATCAAAGAATTTGCCAAGGTCTGTCACAAGGTTGTATTTCCTTGCAACATACCCGTCAACGAAATCGGTTGCACAGGCAATCACAAACAAACTTGCTGCGACAAACTTGCCATAAGGGATGAATGAAGCAAGATAGAAAAATATAATAAATGGAATAAGAATAATTCTTGATAATGTTATTCTGTTTGGTAAATTCATAAAACCTCCCCTTTAAAATCACTTCCATCAAAGTCAAAAATCTTAACTTTGACAAAGTCGCCAACTCTTACACAACCATTATCCACAAATCGAACACCAAAGTCAACTAAAGGTGAAAGATTTTGACTATGTCCAACAAAGTTTCCTGTGCTTTCGTCAAATCTATCGACAAGAACTTCTATTTCTCGATCTCTTTCCTGACTTGCTTTTTCAAGCATAACATTTCTTTGGATTTTTTGAACTTTCTTAAGACGACTGAGTTTAACCCTCTCTCTTATTTGTTTTGGCATAAAAAAGCTTGCTGTATTTGGCTCTTTTGAATACGCGAAAAATCCTGCATATTCAAACTTTGCTTCTTTTATAAACTTGCAGAGTTTGTTAAACTTTATCCCATCCTCACCTGGATATCCAACAATAAAAGTCGAACGAAGTTTAATGAAAGGATAATTTGTTCTTATAAGTGAAACAAGATCACGTGTCTTTTCTTCGTCAAGTCTTCTTCTCATGCTTAAAAGAATGTCGCTGTCAATATGCTGAAGCGGAATATCAAGATATTTACACATCTTGTCTTCCTTTGCGATAAAATCCAAAAGCTCTTTATCCACTTTTTCAGGATAGGCGTAATGAATTCTAAGCCACTTAAGATCTTTAAGTTTGCAAAGCTTTTTACAAAGCTCAACCAGCATATTTTTGCCATAAAGATCTTCACCGTAACGAGTTGTATCTTGCGCAACAAGGATAATTTCTTTTACGCCTTGATCAAGCAGATTTTTTGCTTCGTCAACAAGCGAGTCCATTGGCTCAGATATGTATCTTCCACGAATTCGTGGAATCGTACAGTAAGAGCAAGCATTGTTGCAACCATCTGCAATTTTAAGATAAGCGTAAGTTCCGCTTGAAGTCAACACCCTGTGTCCTTCGCTGTATTTCTTCGATTTTGCCACGCCGTAAAGCTCTTCAATTTTTGCGCAAATCTCAGTGTTTTCTCGCACTCTTAAAAAGCCGTCGACATCAGGAAAATTGATTTTCATTTCACTGAAATGTCTTTCTGGAAGACAACCTGTAACAATGATCTTTTCAATCCTGCCCATCTTTTTCATTGCTTCCATTTCAATTATATTTGCAATCGCTTCTTCTTCAGCAGGTTGAATAAAGGCGCAGGTATTGACGATGACAATGTCAGCATAGTCTACATCTGCGACGATTTCAAAACCATATTCTTTAAGCCTGCCGAGCATCTTCTCAAGGTCGACTTTATTTTTATCGCAACCAAGTGAAATGGCAGAAACTTTTTTATCCAAAAGTTCTTTTTTAGTCATAATTATCCCCAAAAATTTGATAATACTCCTCTATTGAGGTGTAAACCGTCCTTTGTTTTGACCCTTCTGCTGAAGAGATGTATCCTCTCTCTTCCATCTGGTCAATTATTCTTGCAGCGCGTGGATAGCCAATTGCAAGCTTTCTTTGCACCATTGTTGTTGAAGCAACCCCATTGTCAATACAGATTTTCAGTGCTTGTGGAAGCATTGGATCCATGCTGCTGTCACTGTCACCACCGCCTGAAGATTTGTTCATACCGTTGATTGCGTTTTGCGCATCCGTATCAATGATTTCTTCATTGTTTTCGATGATGTAGTTCACGATATCTTTTGTCTCAGGCGTATCAATAAAGCAGCCTTGAAGTCTTGCAGGTGCTGAGTCAGAAGGCTTATAAAGCATATCACCCCAGCCAAGAAGTTTTTCTGCGCCTGTTGCGCCCATAATAACTTCACTGTCAACCCTTCCAGCAACTTTGAAGGCAATACGCGCTGGGAAGTTTGCCTTGATTGTTCCAGTAACAACATCTGTTGATGGACGCTGTGTTGCAAGAATAACGAGAATTCCGGCAGCACGAGCTTTTTGTGCAAGACGTTGAATCTTGCTTTCAATTTCATTTTTATGTTCAACCATAAAGTCAGCGAACTCGTCGAAAATGATAACAAGATATGGCATCTTTTTCTTTTTGCCATTCTTCACATCGTCGATTTGGTTATATTCGCCAATGTTACGCACTCTTGCTTCACTGATAAGATTGAAACGACGCTCCATCTCATCAACTGCCCAGCCAAGCGCATTCACCGCTTTGTTTGCGTCAGTGATAACCTTTGGCACAACAAGATGAGGAAGTCCTTCATACATTGAAAGCTCAACTTGCTTAGGGTCAATCATGATGAATTTAACTTCGTCAGGCGCTGCTTTGTAAAGGATTGAAACAATGATTGAGTTAAGGCACACACTCTTTCCTGAACCTGTTGTTCCGGCAACAAGAAGGTGTGGCATTTTTTGAAGATTGCAAACCTTCACTGCGCCAGCGATATCTTTTCCGAGAGCAAAAGTAAGTGGAGATGGACTCATCGAAAATTCCTTCGATTGAAGAACGTCTTTGATGCTCACCTTCGCTACTTTTGAGTTTGGCACTTCAATACCAACAATGCTTCGACCTGGAATTGGTGCTTCAATTCTTATTTGCCCTTGGGCTGACAAAGCGTAAGCAATGTCAGCATCAAGTGAAAGAATTCTCTTGACTGAAATTCCTTCAGGCATTGCAATTTCATACCGAGTTACTGTTGGACCAATAACAACGCTTTGCACCTTTGCAGGCACTCCAAACTTTTCAAGCGCATTTTCAAGTGCCACCCTCTTCATAGGGATCTCTTCATTGAACATTGAAAGGTCATCAGAAGTTGTTGCGATAAGGTCAAGCGATGGACGAGAATATTTGTAAGGCTTAAATCTTTCAACCTTTTCTTCGCCATCAAGCTCAACAAAACGTTTCTTTCGCTCTGAAGCAATGTCAGAGTTTTCTCTTCGGTCGAGCGCTTCCCTTCGATCAAGATTCTCTCTTCGATCAAGGCTTTCTCTTCTCTCAAAATTATCTCTTCTCTCAAAGCTTTCTTTGCGCTCAAAATTGTCACGCCTTGAAAAATCTTCTCTTCTTGAAAGCTCTGGTTTTGGCGCTGGCTCTAAGTTATCCATTGGCGCAAAATATTCTTCATCAGCTTCTTGAGAAACCAAATTGTTTTCCACAGGTTCATTGTTGATTTGAATATCGTCAAGCCCCATTTGAATGCGCTCTTCCATTGCAACTGAGCGCAAAATATCTTCAGCTTCACTTGTGATCTGTTCAGGCTTAACTTCTGGCAAATTGCCACGTCTTATCGTTTGATTTGAGAAGTCAAATTGCTCTTCATGAACAAATTGTGAAGGCTTGATCGCTTCATTTTCTTTAAGCTCATTCAGTGCTTTATTCATATCTTCTTTTGTCACATTTGGCACTGGGTTTGATTGATAACTTTGTCTTTTTTGAGGTCTTTTTGAAGTAAAGGAATTCATGTCAACAGTTGGAGGCGACAAAAGATATTCCCTCATTGTCATTCCTTCAGGAATTCTATTTTTCGCTGGTTTTGGCTCTTCTTTTTCAAAGCTTTCATAGATGTTTTTATTTCCACCAAGAAGTCCAAGCTTTTGCTTTGCAATCTGCTCTCTTGAAAGCTCTTCTTGAATATTTCCGCCAAGCATAATGTTAGGCTCTATTTTCTTTTCTTTGATTGGCACAAGTTTTTCTTTAGGCTTTTTCTCTTTGATCTGAATTTTAACTTGAGATTTTGGTTCTTTCATCTTCATAACCTTCAAAAGACTTTCGATAAAGAATGCCAAACATACGACAAAAGCAAGCGACAAGATTATTCCCGCTGCCCAAGTTCCAAGCGGCATAACAAGACAAGAAACAATAAATCCTGCAAGAATACCCCCTGCGGTAAACTTTCTTGTGTAACTTTGACCTAAATATTGCCCAAAATTCATTCCATTTGGCTCTCTAAGAATGATAAGCTGAATGATTGTGACAAGAAGAAGGATTGAAAGCGTCAAAAAGATGGCATAACGCTTTGGCATAACATATCTTTTATTGTTAAGAAGCGCAAGCCCTACAATCATCATAAGGATTGAAAGCGGATAGATAAATACGCCAAAAACACCAAGCAAGAAGTTTTGGAAAGGCGCAACAAGCCTTGTGACTGAAAACAGAAAAGCAAGTGTTGCCACAGCAATCAGCGCAATTCCCCATATTTTTTTTACATTTTTGCTACTTTTTTGAGTTTTCTTTTTGTTTGAAATCTGAAATGTCGCCATTTAACTTCCTTTTAATGCAAAGCACACAAATTTTCACACCTATACTATATCATAAAATAAAAATATCTCAAACTAAGTTGAGGTATTTTTTGAAGTATCCTGACCTTTTTTGTCCTTTTCTTTTTGACTTATGTTCACTCTGCTCCCAAAGTTTCGCTTACAGTCGTCACATTCAAATTTTGCTGTATCAGTGTATCAATAATTCTTGGAAGCGCCTCCAATGTGTTGGCAGTCGGATGCATCAAAACAAGATCCCCGCCCTTCGCGTTTTTGACCGCTCGACTATAGATAAGCTCAGTGTTCTTATCGCGCCAATCAATCGTATCGCGTGTCCACATAATTGTTTTATAACCAAGGCTTGTTGCCGCCTTAACTGTTGTTTTGTTGTATGCTCCACTTGGCGGCGCAAACAAGTTCATCTCAACCCCTGTCAAACTTTTCACAATTGAATGAGTGTTTGAAATTTCTTTCAAATTGGCACTTTCAGAAAGTTTGTCGTGGTCTTTATGAAGATATCCATGATTGCCAATCTCATGACCTTTTTCAATCATTTTCTTCATCATCTCTTCGTTTTTAACAGCCCAAGTTCCGCCAACAAAAAAGGTTGTCTTAACCCCTTTCTCTTCCAAAACATCAAGCATGCCATCAAGATATTCAGTGCCCCAGTAGACATTGATCATAAGCGAAACATTGTTTGAATTTGTGTCACCGCTGTAATATGCTCCATTGGTCATATTTGCAGTCGGAACCGCTCTCACACTGCCCCAAATGGTCAATCCGCCTAAAACACAAAGCATAAAAGCAATGCAAATGTTGACAATACTTTTTCTAAAACAAAAAACTCTCAATCTGATTTTTTTCATACCCTAATGATATGTCAGATTGAGAGATTTAATGAGTGCCGTCGGCACTTTTTAATTTTTATTCAATAATATCTGTCTTCTTATCTTGCTTTTTGCTTGTTTTTGGAAGCGCAAGTCTCAATTCTATAATTTCTGCTTTTAAAAGGTTTAGTTCTTTATAGATTGCCTCTATATTTTTATCTCTTTTCGAATTTAAATAATCATCATAAATTTTTCGTTGATCTTCAGAGAATTCCTTATACAACCCAGGGTTCAATTCCATTACTCTTTCAAGAAAAGAGGCACTATATGAAATTTTAGTCGGCGCATACTTAAAAACAACAGGTTCTGTTTCAATAAGTTTTAAAATTTTGTCTTCATCTGCAATCTTATCCATGCAGTATGAAATATACCAACTCCAACCATTAGAAGAACTTTTAAGTCGATTCATGCAGAAAGAAAACAAGTTTTCTTTATCTGCACAAAATTTTTCTTTTTCCTCATCAGTAAAACATCTCCAAATTTCCCCAGCCGCAATAAGCACATCTTCCATAAGACCAGGTTGATTTTTTATTATAGGTGAAAGATATTTCCAAACGTATAAATTTCTACTAAATAAAATATCTTTCGCTAAATCCAGATTATTTTTATCTACTTCTGAAAACAAATTCCAAACTCTTGCAGAGTATTCTACTGCTTCCAACAAAAATTCTCTATCATTTTCAAAAGGCTTACAAAGATTTTTTATACCCTCATCTGTATATGTAGGTGCTGATTCTTTTAATTCATTTAAAACTTGCTCCTTTGACAATTGCTCTTGTTTCTGTTTTTTCTTCTTAAAAATTCCCATACTTTTATCTCCTTGACTTAAGTATATCAAATATATTTCATTTGTCAAGTGCCTTATGCACTTTCTAAGGTTA
>CAOKRZ010000043.1 GCA_948471335.1 uncultured Christensenella sp.
GAGACAAAAGCATCAAGCACTTTTTTCTGATTTAAAAACGCCACTTGGTCAACATATTTAAACTGATCCTTCAACACTTCTTCACATTTCTCAATGGTTATCATTTCCACTCCTCCACTTGTTTTTCAACTTCTTGTTTTGCTTTCTTATAATCACTTACGTCCACAATTGCCACATCATTTAAACTGCGCAAAAATGTCATTTGGCGTTTTGCATAGTTTCTGGAGTGCTGTTTTATAAGCTCTTCCATTCGCCATTTATCAATCTCGCCTTTAAGAAAAGAGATCGTTTCCTTATAGCCAATTGCTTGCATTGCCTGAGAGTTCTCTTTCGCGCCCTTTTCTAGAAGCATTCGCACTTCTTCAATCAGCCCTTTTCCAAGCATCTTTTGAACGCGCATATTGATTCTCAAGTACAGCTCTTCCCTTGGCAAAGTGAGCGCGACAAGCTTGCAGTCATATTTTTTCTGACTGCTTGCACATTTCCCTTCTCCAAACGTTGCAATTTCAAGCGCCCTGACAAGTCTCTTTTTGTTGTTTGGATGAACTTTCTCAGCAAGCTCAGGCGAAAGATCATCCAGTCTTTTCCAAACTGCCAAAGCACCCTTTTCTTCAATTTCTTTTTCAGTTTGCTGCCTAAATTCTTCATTTTTGTTAAAGCCACCAAGATTATATCCTTCAGTCAACGCTTTTACGTATAAAAATGTTCCGCCACAAACGATGGAAAGTTTGCCTCTTGAAGATATTTCTTCAATTTTTTCTTCTGTAAGTTTAACAAACTCGGCAACAGAAAATTCATCGTTAGGCTCACAAATGTCAATAAGATGATGTTTAACTCCATTCATTTCATCTTTCTCAATCTTGGCTGAGCCAATATCAAGCCCTCTATACACTTGAACAGAATCAGCAGAAATAACCTCGCCATCAAATTTTTTAGCAAGGAATAAAGCCATGTCGCTTTTACCTACTGCTGTAGGCCCTAAGATGAAAAGAACTTTTTTCATTAAATTTATAAAACTCTTTTAAACATTTTTTCAAATTGATGACGAGTGAGTGTAAGCGCAATTGGTCTGCCGTGCGGACAAAGCATAACGCCTTTTCTTATTTGCTCGATAAGATAAGCGCAGTCATCAATCGAAAGCTTATCTCCACCCTTTATCGCGTGCTTGCAAGCATGTTGACAAAGTTTTTCATTGATAAATTCACTTGGCTTTTTGTCAAGCGACGGAATGTCTTTAACAAGTTCTTCAACAAAGCTGTTAAGTTTAAGTTCGCCAAGCGCATATGGGATTGAAGTGATCTCAAAAGAATATTTTCCTTTTTCGATGATTGTGAAACCCATTTTGTTGAGCCCTGGAAGAAGAGATTCAATCTTTTCATATTCCTTTGCGCCAACAGTAAACCCAAAAGGAACAAGCATTGGCTGCTTATGTGAATTATTGTTGTTTATTCCATCTACAAGCTTGTCATACAAAAGCCTTTCATGAGCGGCATGTTGATCAAGAAAATATATAGACTCATCAAATTCAACGCAGATATATGTGTTAAAAATTGTCCCCAAAATCTTCAACTCGCTTGAGACGTCAGCTTTCAAAAACTTCTCTTCTTTGGTCGTTTCAATCTTCTTTTCTTCTTTTTTGCTTGCGCTTACAATCTCGTGCAAATATTTTTCGTTGTCATTGTCAAAGAAGAAAGGCCCACCCTTCTTGTTGACAGGGACTTCTCTTTCAAGAAGCTGAATGTCATTGAAGTCTTTTATCTTTCGAGGCTCTTCTTTTCTATATTCAAGTTCGTGAGGTTTAACTTCTGGGAATGGATGATTGTTTCCTTCACATTCAATTGTTCCATGATAGCTGCTTCCTTGACTAGATGAAAGAGGCTCTTTTTCCTTTTTAAAATATGGACTGAAAGATTGCTCGTTAAATTCACTGTGCTCTTCAGGCATAGGCTCTTCATCACTTGCAACAAAGGAAACAATTTGATTGATTGAAAGAAGGGCTTTCTCAACAGCTCGTCTTACAATTCCAAAAATTCTGTTTGAGTTTTCAAACTTCACTTCTCTCTTTGAAGGATGAACATTTACATCCACGCAATCTGCAGGAAGAGTAAGCGACAAAACATAGATTGGAAATCTGCCTTTCATAAGAAATGATTCATACACACCTTGCACTGCTGATGAAACCAAAAAGTTTTCAACATATCTTCCATTGACAAAAAGGCTTTGATATGTGCGGTTGCTTTTTGACAAGTTTGGTTTTGTGATGAAACCAGAAAGCTTGTATCCGTTTTCTTCATAATCAACTTCAACAAGGTTATCATATACATCTCTTCCATATATCGTATATATTATGTCTTGCATACTACAAGAAGTTGTGTTATATATCATCTTGCCGTCAACATAATAAACAAAAGCAATGTCACTGTGAGAAAGCATAATCTTCTCAATAAGATGAGTCACCTCACTTTCTTCGATTTTAGGCTTCCTTAAAAACTTAGCTCTGACAGGAGTGTTATAAAAAAGATCTTTACACGTGATTGTTGTCCCGACAGTTCTTGCAATTTCAGTGACAGGAGAGAAAACTCCTCCATCGACATTGATCATATGCCCTGTTTCGCCATCGTTGGTTTTTGAGGTCATTGACACATGACATACAGAAGCGATACTTGCAAGCGCCTCCCCTCTAAATCCAAGGCTTAAGATGTTGTCAAGGTCATCAACCGTTTTAATCTTGCTGGTGGCATGCGGCATGAAAGCATTTTTAATATCTTCCTTTTCAATTCCGCAGCCGTTGTCTGAGATTGTGATTTCGTTTATTCCTCCGCCCTCAATCTCGATCATAATCTTTGTTGCACCAGCATCAATGCTGTTTTCAACAAGCTCTTTCACAATTGAAGCAGGCCTTTCAACCACTTCTCCAGCAGATATGCGATTGAAAACTTTTGGCTCAAGTATATTTATTTTCATTTTCCCTCCTTGGCACGAGATACAACATCATTGAGAAGTTCAAATGCCGTTATTGGCGAAACTCTGTTCATATCAATATCTTTAAGACTTGAAAGAATGGAAAGGGCAAGTTTAGAATTATCTTCTGCCACAGCCTTCTTTTCTTTAAACAGGTTTAAGTCCAGCTTACTGTTGACTTGCTCAAGCGTAGCTGAAATTTCTTTCGCCCTTGAAATAACTTCTTTTGGCACTCCGGCGATTGTCGCAACTTCAATTCCGAAACTCTTGTTTGCACCACCTCTTAAAATCTTTCTTAAAAAGATCACTCTGTCATCTGTCTCTTTGACTGCGATTTTATAGTTTTTCACTCCGTCAAGCACACCTTCAAGGTCAGTAAGCTCATGATAATGCGTCGCAAAAAGCGTTTTTGATGTAAAGTTTTTGCTGATGTGTTCTATAACTGCCCAAGCTATGCTTAAGCCGTCAAAAGTTGACGTTCCTCTTCCAACCTCATCAAGGAGAATAAGGCTTTTATCTGTGGCATTTGCAAGGATAAGTGCAACTTCACTCATTTCCACCATAAAAGTGCTTTGTCCTGAAGCTAAGTCGTCACTCGCTCCAATTCTTGTAAATATTCTGTCAGTTATGCCAATTTCTGCGCTCTTTGCAGGCACAAAGCTGCCAATATGTGCAAGATATGTGATAAGTGCCACTTGCCTCATGTATGTGCTTTTTCCCGCCATGTTTGGCCCAGTTATTATCATCACCCTATCAGTTGTTTCGTTAAGGAAAGTGTCATTTGCAATAAATGACCCATTTCTTGAAAAGGTTTCCACAACTGGATGGCGGCCGTCGACAATCTTGATATGATCAAGCTTATTGTTGATAACAGGTCTTACATAGTTGTTGACAACAGCGCATTCTGCAAGCGCCAAATATACGTCAAGGCAGCCAATCGCATAAGATGCCCTTTGAATGTCAGGCAGATATCCTCCAACTTCTGAAAGAATGTTTTGATATAAAAGCTCTTCAAGTTTAAGTGCGTTCTCTTCTGCCCCAACAATATCCTTTTCAATCGCTTTAAGATCAGGCGATGTAAAACGTTCGTTATTTGAAATTGTTTGCTTGCGCTCAAAATGAAGTGGAACTTTGCCAATCTGGCTTTTGTTCACTTCGAAATAATATCCAAAAACGCGGTTTCTTGAGATTTTTAGATTCTTTATGCCAGTCGCTTCTTGCTCTTTATGCAAAAGCTCCTCAAGCCAGTGGCTGGCTTCTTTATTTGCATTTCTGAATTTATCAAGCTGGCTGTGAAAGCCCTTCTTGATAAAGTTTGTCTTTTGTTCAATTTTGTCAATATCAAAAGCACGGTCAATAAGATCACAAACCTCGTCAAAGTCGCCAAGTTCGCTTACAACCTCATTTATTTTTTTGCTTTGGAATTCTTTCAAGATTTCTTTTATTTCTGGAATCCCAACAAGTGAATCTTTAAGCTTCAAAAAGTCTTTTGGATGAATATTGCCATAGGCAATTCTTCCCGCAAGACGCTCAATATCACTTATTTTTGAGAAAAGGTTTCTAAGTTTATCACGAGATACAATTCGTTTCACAAACTCTTCAACAATGTCAAGTCTTTCATTGATCTCTTTTGAATCTTGAAGAGGCTCTTCAAACATTTTTCTCAGTCTTCTTGCCCCCATTCTTGTCTTTGTTTTATCAATAACACCAAAAAGAGAGCCTTTCTTATTACGGCTGTTGGAGTTTTCAATCAGCTCAAGGTTTCGTCTTGAGCCATAGTCAATTGTCATGTAATGTTGATTTTTAATGACCCTGATTTTGTTTATAATCGACAGATTTCTCTTTTGAGTTTCATTTATGTATTCAATGATTGCACTTGCCGATTTTGCCATAAGGCTTCCTTCTTTGATCTCAAAAACCTTGCTATAGTTAACGCCAAGTTGATTTGACAAATTTTCATCTGCGCGAGAAGCTGTAAATGCCCAGTCAAAGTATTCCTGACATTTTGGCAACATGCATTTGACTGACTCATCAACTTTTTCAAAAATGCTTTTGCCTTCTTTGTTTGAAATAATTTCCGCAGGCAAAACTCTTGAAAGATGGTTTGCCAAATTGAGCGTTACATCACTTTCAAACTGAGTTGCCTCAAACTCGCCTGTTGAGATGTCGATATAGCTTATTCCAATCTTGTCATCCTCAGCATAAATTGACATGAGATAGTTGCTGCGTTTGTCAACAAGAGTTTCTTCATCGATAAGCGTCCCTGGAGTGATGATTCTTGAAACTTCACGTTTAAACTGTTTGCCACTTTTTCCACTTGAAGAGTCAGCAACCTGTTCACATATTGCCACTTTATAGCCTAAGTTTACAAGCCTTGCAACATATTGCAAAACTGAGTGATGAGGAACGCCGCACATTGGTGCTCTATCCTTCAGTCCGCAAAGCTTGCCAGTAAGGACAAGATCAAGCTCTTTTGAAGCGACTAGTGCATCTTCATAAAACATTTCGTAAAAATCGCCAAGACGATAAAAAAGAATGCAATCACTGTATTTTTCTTTGGTAATCAAATACTCTTGCATCATTGGCGATAATACATTTTTCTCTTTGCTCATTTCTCCTCCTTTTGCAGTCTCTTCACAAGCGCAAGCAATCTGTTCACGCGGTCGTGTTTGATTTTTTCATCAATTTGCCCATCCATTTTGCTTGCAACTGTCCCCTCGCGTGGAGAATACATAAAAGCAAAAATGTTGTCATATTTGACATATTCAACAAGGCTCATGGTGCGCTGAAATTCTTCTTCAGTCTCTGTTGGAAAGCCTACAATATAGTCTGACGTGATTCGGCAATTTGGAATCTTGGCATGAATTTTATCAATGATTTTGATATAGTCTTCACGTGTGTATTTTCTGTTCATAAGCTTTAAGATTCGGTTATCTCCGCTTTGAGCAGGAAGATGAATATATTTTTCAATCTTATCTTCATTGGCAATCGTGTCAATAACTTCATCCGTCAAGTCCTTTGGATGCGATGTCATAAAGCTTATCGTGAAATCTCCAGGAATCAAACAGATATCTTTCAAAAGTTTAGCGAAAGAAACTGCTGGCAAAAGGTCTTTACCATAAGAGTTTACGTTTTGCCCAAGAAGTGTGATTTTCTTGTATTTCCCTTCTTTCAAAACGCTTCTAACTTCGTTTAAAATGTCCTCTTCTTTTCGGCTCTTTTCTCTGCCCTTAACGTAAGGCACAATGCAATATGTGCAGAAGTTGTTGCAACCTTGCATGATGTTGATCCAAGCGTTATCGCCGCTGGTTCTTGTGTAAGCGATAGTTTCATCGATATCACCTTCTTCCCAGATTTCAGTTTGCCTTCTTCCAAACTTAACCGCGTCAATATAGTCTCCAAGTTTTGGCAAATTGAAAGTCCCGATGCAGATATCAACAAAAGGAAAAGTTCTCATAATGTACTCGGCGGTTTTTTCTTTTTGAGTCATGCAGCCGCAAAGCGCAATAATGAGGTCTTTATTTTTTCTTTTAAGTTTTTTAAGTGCCCCAACATTTCCAAAAACGCGATCCTCAGCCCCTTCTCTGATGGCGCAGGTGTTAAAAACTATTATGTCGGCTTCTTCTCGTGATTGCCCACACTGGTATCCCTTATTTTCTAAAATGGTTGCAATTTTTTCAGATTCATGAACATTCATCTGACAACCGTAAGTAACAATAAAATATTTCATATTTTTCCTCGGAAAGTAGTTTAAAAATTTCTCTACACTAAATTATACAATAAAAAAGTGGTTAAATCAAATGAAATTATATATCGTGTAAATAATTTCTTTTCTTTTTGCCATAATAAAGGATATGAAAAAAGCTGCAAAGATCATTTTTCTTATAACTTTATTCACGCTCATTGTCACTTTTTTGGCTCTGGGATTCTATATCGCATCCGTATACTCTGCAGCAGCAAAAATCCCGCTTGATGAAGAAAAACTTACCTCTCCAAGCCTTTCTGTTGCCATTTTTGACAACGAAAATAAAGAAATCAAAGAGGGAAATCTGGTCAGCAAAAAATATGTCAAATACGACAGCATTCCAGACAGCACAAAGGAAGCTTTTGTGTCAATTGAAGATAAAAACTTTTATTTGCATAACGGGGTCAACTATAAGCGCATAATAGGTGCAATGGTCAAAAACCTTAAAAGCGGGTCTTTAAAGGAAGGCGCTTCCACAATCACGCAACAGCTTGTCAAAAACACACAGCTTTCAAGCGAAAAAACTTTTAAACGAAAAATTAAAGAAGTCGCACTAAGCAGAAAAGTTGAAGAAAGGTTTTCTAAAGAAGAAATCTTAGAGCAGTATCTTAATATAATCTATTTTGGAAACAACTGCTA
>CAOKRZ010000044.1 GCA_948471335.1 uncultured Christensenella sp.
ATCTAATCCTGTTTGCTCCCCACGCTTTCGAGCCTCAGTGTCAGTTACAGTCCAGTAAGCCGCCTTCGCCACTGGTGTTCCTCCTAATATCTACGCATTTCACCGCTACACTAGGAATTCCGCTTGCCTCTGCTTCACTCAAGAAAAACAGTTTCAAAAGCAGGTTATGGGTTGAGCCCATAATTTTCACTTCTGACTTGCCTTCCCGCCTACACTCCCTTTACACCCAGTAATTCCGGACAACGCTCGCCACCTACGTATTACCGCGGCTGCTGGCACGTAGTTAGCCGTGGCTTTCTCCTGAGGTACCATCACTTTCTTTTTCCCTCAGATCAGAAGTTTACAGTCCGAAAACCTTCTTCCTTCACGCGGCGTTGCTGGGTCAGAGTTTCCTCCATTGCCCAATATTCCTAACTGCTGCCTCCCGTAGGAGTCTGGGCCGTATCTCAGTCCCAGTGTGGCCGGTCATCCTCTCAGATCGGCTATTCATCGTCGCCTTGGTAGGCCGTTACCCTACCAACTAGCTAATGAAACGCAAGCTCATCTATCATCGGATTGCTCCTTTGACCCCTGGAGGATGCCCTCCCGTGGTCTTATGCGGTATTAGCAGAAGTTTCCCTCTGTTATCCCCCTTTGATAGGCAGATTGCTCACGCGTTACTCACCAGTCCGCCACTAACATATTATCAGCACAAAAACACCTTCTTGCTTGTTTGCTTCACTTGCAAACAGCGGGGAGAAAAATTTTTCAAATTTTTCAAACGCCAAAGTGTCTTTGTGCCGACAACATGTCCGTTCGACTTGCATGTTTGAAGCACGCCGCCAGCGTTCGTCCTGAGCCAGGATCAAACTCTAATCGCAAACAGCTTCAAGCTGTTTTTTGTATCTTAAATCCTTTTGGATTTGTTCTACTTTAATTAGTGTACTTACACATAGTACTTTGTATGGGCATAATGCCCTGAGCATAATGCTCTTTGATCCGTCACTCAATAACTTTAAGTAAATTGACTTTGTTTTCTTGTATCAATTTCGTCTATACTATTTAATTGTTAATGGTTCTTGCCCAAATCCCTTAAGAGACCTGAACATGCTAATATTATCACAAACATATTTCCATTGTCAACACTTTTTTCATTTTTTTTATCTTTTTTTTCTTTCCCCGCGATACTCCCGCAGGCGTTGTGGCAAGAAAATCGAGTTTTTTAAGATTTTTTGCCTAATACTAAGGAAAAATCAAGTCGAAATTTGACTTTTTCGCCTTGACAGGCATGTGAAGATATGATAAACTGGATATATAAGAGGGAGGGATTATGACTCAATATAGAAATGATAGGTTTTCAGATTTTTCTCCTATAAGTAAATATAATCTAAGGAGGCTTAACTATGAACAAGTGTCTGAAGAGCCTATTCTTAAACAAAAATATAATGGCGAAACTATTGTAGTGGGGACTAGGCATATAGTTCGCGTTCAATATGATTGCAATACTGCGCCAAAACTTAAAACTATAGAAACATATTTACCTAAAATTTTCAGTACCCTTGTCGTAAAGCCGAAAAACACTTTGGAAGGAAAAATTGAAAGTTTATCTAATGCTTTTGCAAGAATTAAAAATTCTATCAACGATCCTGAGCAAAGCCAAAAGTTCAACTTTCAACTAAATCACTTCATCAGCAGCCTTATTGACGAACTGAAAAAACGCGATATGGCCGACCGCGAAATTGCAGCACAAATTAAAGCTTGTGAACTTGAAGCTTTCCCTGAATACTCGACCATGTTTACAAATAAATATACTCAGTGGATCAATTCAAACTTAAATCAAAAAGACGACATATTATAAAAAAGCGAAGCTTATAGCTTCGTTTTTCATCTTTTATATGCAACAAAAAAATCCTACTAATTGCAGGATTTTTTTACATACCTAGTTCTTTATTTCTATTGACAAATTTGACTCCAGCAGTTTTTTCTTTGGCAACAAGATTTTCTGCGCCAAACATAACTGCTTGTCTATATACATTAACTACTTCTGCTCTAACTTTAAGAACTCCCATTTTTTACCTCCGTTTCGTGACTATATAATAGCATAAAAGTTTAAATCCGTCAATACCTTTTTTGAAAATTTTTTACATTTTTTTAGGAATGTCAATCGCAAGGACATTGAGTGCAAGAGCAAGCTCTTTCTTCACCAGATTTAGAAGAGATATAAAGCTTTTTCTCTTTGTTTCGTCTTTTTCTGAAAGAATGCGGTTGTTGTTATAGAAGGTTGAGAAGGTTGCCGCAAGATCGTAGGTTGCAAGGCAAAGCCCATTCAAGCTTCTTTCTTTGTAGCAGCTTTCAAATGAAGATTGAAGTTTAAAAATTGCTTTGATGATGTTGCGTTCGTCGTCAGAATAGATTTTGATTGCTCCGCCCTTTTCATTTGCTTTTGCAAGCACAGAGTTGATTCTCACTGCAGTGTATTGAAGATATGGCCCAGTTTTGCCTTCAAACGCAAGGAACTTGTCAAGGTCAAAAACATAGTCCTTTTCAATATAGTTTGAAAGGTCACCAAACTTCATTGCAGCAACGCCGATTTGAAGAGCAAGTTCTCTGTCAAACTCAACGCCATTTGATTTAAGCTTTGCGCTTGCTTTTTCAATAAGCAAGTTTATGATATCCTCAAGTTTGACAGTGTCGCCAGAACGCGTTTTAAAAGGCTTTCCGTCACTGCCGTTCATTGTGCCATAGCCCATGTGAACAAGTTTTTGGCTTTCTGGTGAAATGCCCGACTTTTTGCAAACCCTAAAAACTTGAGTGAAGTGGAGGTCTTGCCTTCCGTCAACTATATATTCAATTCGGTCAGGCTTATCAGTCTCATTACGCATAAGAATTGTTGCAATGTCAGTTGTTGCGTAGAGCGCTGCGCCATTTTGTTTTCTGATAAGTGCTGGTGGCATAGGTTTTTTCTCGCCCTCTTCAGCGACATCAACAACAAGCGCCCCTTCACTGATACGTGCAAGGCCTTTGTCTTCAATGATTTTAACTACCCTGTCAATATAGTCAGCAGCATCGCTTTCGCCATACCAATAGTCAAAGTTTGCACCAAGTTCATGATAATGCTTCTTGATTTGTTCAACCGAAACTTCTCTTATCTTTTTGTATACAGAGTAGTAAGGTTCTTTTTTGTTTTGAATGTTGAGAGTCCACTCTTCTGCTTTCGCCTTAAAAGACTCGTCTGCGTCTTTTCTTTTGCTGGCTTTTGGATAAGCTTCGTTAAGCATGTCAAGAGTTATTTTTGGCTCTTTTCCCTTTCCCTCAAAATAGAAACTAAGTTGCCCGTCTTCAAAAAGTTGAAGCTCAGTCAACCCCATTTGAAGTCCCCAGTCACCAAGGTGAACATCTGAAATAACTTCGTCACCCATAAACTTATAAAGTCTTTTAAGGCTCTCGCCTATAATTGGTGATCGAAGGTGACCAATGTGGAGTGCCTTTGCAACGTTTGCTCCACCATAATCAAGAAGAACTTTTTCACTTTTCGCGTGTTTATCAACTCCGCCACGTTCGTCTTCAAGATATAAATTTGCTTCTTCTGCAAGTGCTTTATCAGTCAGCACAACATTTATAAACGCAGGCTTTGCAACTGAGAAAACAAACTTGTCATTTTTTTCAATGTTATCAACAATTGTTGAAGCAACTTCAAATGGATTTTTGCCTAAAGTCTTCGCAAGCGCAAAACACCCATTGCATTGAAAATCACACATCTCAGGACGTGAAGAAAAAGATATGGACAGTTTTTGCTCGCCAAATCCACATTTTTTCACGCTTTCATTTAAAAGTTTTTCTATTTTTTCTTTAATCATTTTTTATCCTATAATCAAAATTACTAAAAATAGGCGACGCCTATTAGATTGTTCGCCTTGCTTCCATAGCGCGTGACAGTGTCACTTCGTCAGCGTATTCAAGGTCACTTCCCATAGCAACGCCTTGAGCAAGCCTTGTCACCTTAACACCAAGTGGCTTTAAGATTTTTGCAATATACATTGCTGTTGCATCGCCTTCAACGTCAGGGTTTGTTGCCATGATAACTTCTTCGACGTTGTCTTTGGAAACACGAGCAAGAAGCTCTCTTATCTTGATGTCATCTGGGCCCTTGTTATTAAGTGGGCTTATTGTGCCAAACAGCACATGATAAACACCATCATAATTTTTCACTTTTTCCATTGAAATGATGTCTTTTGGCTCTTTCACAACGCAAATGATTTTGCGATTTCTTTTTGAGCAGATTGTGCAGATTTCTTTATCTGTGAAATTCCCGCACTCTTTGCAAAAGCCGATCTTCGATTTAGCTTCTGTGATTGCCTCACAAAAATCTTTTGCTCTTTTCTCACTTCCTTCAATGATGGAAAATGCATAGCGTTGAGCGTTTTTGTATCCAACGCCTGGAAGAGTCCGGAACATTTCAATCAGTCTTTCAATTTTTTCTTCTTGCATTTTTACATTCCTGGCATGCTTGGCATTGTGTCTTTTTCAGCACGTGCAATTTGACCAATAGCGTCATTCACTGCAGAAATCACAAGATCTTCAAGCATTTCAACATCGTCTGGATCAACAACTTCAGGTTTGATTTTGATTGACTTCAAAGTTTTGTCGCCAGTCATAACAACTTCAACCATTCCGCCGCCAACAGAAGATTTGAACTCGCTGCTTTCAAGCTTTTCTTTTGCTCTCATCATTTCTTCTTGCATTTTTTGTGCTTGGCGCATAAGTTGTTGCATATTGCCCATGCCGCCGCCAAATCCGTTAAATCCCATTTTTACCTCCATGTATGGTCAGGTACTCGCCTGCCATTTTCTTTAATTTATTTATATCCTCAACAATCGGATCAATTTTTTCTTTTATAGTTTCAATTTCAAGCCTCAAGTCAAGCCCTTGCCAGCGAAGAGCAGATTCAATTTCACGACGACCTTCTTTGAGAAGATCGACGATCATTCCTTCCTTGACTTTAACAATAAGCTTCCCTCCGTCTATTTCAACATCTGTTATGTCACCACAAGCGACATGAAGTGCAACCATTTTTCTCTCTTTCAAAAAGAGAACAACTTTGCCCCAAACAGTTTTAGCTGAAAGGGAGACGTTAGCCATTGTCATTTTTAGTTTTTTTTTGCGTCTTCGCCAGATCCTCCAAGCATCGCACTTAAAGAAAGAGCTTCAAGCAGCAATCTTGGCGAAAGTGTATATCGCAGCTCATTTTCAGCCCCTGCAAAGATTTGCAAGAATGAAATAAGTTTTTTCTCTTCGGTTTTAGCAGATTGCGCAATATATTTTTCAAGCACTTCTTCAGGAAGTGACAAGATATCGTTCGGCTTTTGGCAAGTTGAGCAAACAAGAAGATTTCTTGCATGCTTAGAAAGTTCCTTCACAAAAACCGCCATGTTTTTTCCACTTTTATCAAGCTCATCAATAAATGCAAGAAGTCCACCAATCTCACGATCGAGAAGAAGATCATAGAACTTCAATAGAAGATCATAATCCGTTGTGCCAAGCACTTTTTGCACATCGGCTTTTGTGACTTTATTGCCTGAGTATGCGACAATGCAATCGGCAACTGAAAGAGTGTCTCTCACGCTGCCTTCGCCGCTTGCTGCAATTGCACGAAGTGCTTCTCGATCATATTCAATTTCTTCTTCGTCGAATATATCAGCAAGAAGTTTTGTGAGGTCCTCCGCCGAAAGAAGTCTGAAATCAAATCGCACACAGCGAGACAGAATTGTTGCTGGAAGTTTGTGAACTTCAGTTGTTGCCAAGATGAATATGACATGACTTGGTGGCTCTTCCAAAGTTTTGAGAAGTGCATTGAAAGCCGAGTCAGTCAACATATGGACTTCGTCGATAATGTATACTTTATATTTTGCGCCTACTGGCAAAAACTTAACTTTTTCGCGAATTTCACGTATGTCATCAACACGATTGTTTGATGCCGCGTCGATTTCAATGATATTGATATCATTTTCCTTATCAAGCCTTTTGCAAGTTTCACATTCACCGCATGGCGATCCATTTTTATTGTTTTCACAATTGACAGCTTTGGCAAAAATCCTTGCAACGCTTGTTTTTCCTATTCCACGAGAGCCAGTAAAAAGATAGGCATGAGAAAGTTTCCCGCTTGCAATTTGATTTTCGATTGCACGCGTGATATGTTCCTGCCCAATGACCTCGCTGAAAGTTTGAGGCCTATATTTTCTGTATAATGCCAGATGTTCCATCCTTTCTCCTAAACTTAATTATACATATATTTTATATTTTTCCAAATCGTTTTATCGAGTTTTGGCAAGTTTGTTATTTCTTAGCCCCACCCGCAAAAGCTGTCATGATGTGCATAAGCACTCCGCTGTCAAGACAAGCTTCGCCAACAAGGACTCCATCAAGGCCTCTGCATGATGAGATTTGAGAGATGTTTTTCGCATTGACGCTTCCGCCATAAATAACTCCGATCTCTTCTGCAGCCTTCTTTGAAAAGTCGTTTTCAACTGCTTTTCTTATTGCCTTGATTCCAGTTTCGATTTCTTTGACTGTTGCGTTCTTGCCACTGCCGATTGCCCAAACAGGCTCATAGGCGATAATGATGTTTTCAAGTTCGTTTTCATAAAGCCCTTTAAGCGCTTCGTCGACTTGGGATGCAATTGTGCTTATTGTCTTCAAAGAATTTTTGTCTGTGAGACTTTCTCCCACGCACAAAACAACTTGAAGCCTGTTTTTTAAGGCAATCTTAATCTTCTTATTGATTGTTTTTCCATTTTCTTTAAACTTGACTCTTCGTTCGATATGACCGACAATAACCTTTTGTGCACCAATATCTTTAAGCATAGCGCCGCTGATTTCGCCAGTTTGAGCGCCGCGCTCTTCATCGCTGAGATTTTGTGCACCCAAAGCGAAGGTTGTGCCGTCAAGCATAAACCTTCCAAGCTCAAGCGATACATATGGCAAAGCAAGAGTCAGTTCAACTTTGTCATCTTTGTATTTTGGCGCAAGCGAAATGATATAGTTTTTGATCTCGCTTGACGTCATATTCATTTTCAAATTTGCAACAACTTGTTTTTTCATATAAGCCTCTCCTGAATCACATCAAGACATGGAAGCGTTCCGTTTTCAAGATATTTCAGTGTTGCTCCGCCGCCAGTTGAAATATAGTTTATTTTTCCGCCAAGTTTAAGATTGTTTACAGCGCTTACGCTGTCTCCGCCGCCAACAACTGTATAGGCAGGACTGTCGGCAATAATCTTTGCAAGCTTTATTGTCCCTTTCTTAAACTTCTCTTCTTCAAAAAGCCCAACAGGTCCATTCCACAGAATTTCGCCTGCACC
>CAOKRZ010000045.1 GCA_948471335.1 uncultured Christensenella sp.
CCGTTCCTTCACAGTACTATTCGCTATCGGTCACTAGGTCGTATTTAGCCTTACGAGATGGTCCTCGCATCTTCACACAGGATTTCACGTGTCCCGCGCTACTCTGGAATCTTCTAGACGGTTGTTCAATTTCGGTTACGGGGCTATTACCCTGTTTCGCAAACCTTTCCAAGTTTCTTCACCTATCGTTCAACCTATCACATTGAAGTCCTAAACCCCTAAGGAATTTCTTCCCTAGGTTTGGGCTCTTGCAGTTTCGCTCGCCACTACTCCCACAATCGTTTTTTTACTTTCTTTTCCTCCGCTTACTTAGATGTTTCAGTTCAGCGGGTTCCCTTCATAACACTATGGATTCATGTTATGATACTGGAGCATTACCTCACAGTGTGTTTCCACATTCGGATATCTCTGGATCACAGATTATTTGCATCTCCCCAAAGCTTTTCGCAGCTTATCACGTCCTTCATCGGCGCCTAGTGCCAAGGCATCCCCTATATGCTCTTTGTAGCTTAATCATTTCTTAAAAAATGAATTGGAATTCTTAGCATTTTTACTTTAATAAAAATCATTAGACTATTTGTTCTTAAAAATTGAATTTTGCACAAAGTATCGTATTACGCTATTATTAACAAGCATAATTGATATTTGTTGCTCGTTCTTACATTCTGTAAAAACTTTCATATTATGTAGTTGTCAAGGATCTATGTTGACCAATGCAAAACTGCATTTCCGCGTGTCAACGATGTAATGATATCACAAAGCCAAATCCCATGTCAACACTTTTTCAAAAATTTTTTTTATTTTTTTTAACTTTTTTTTAAGTTTTTTATTATTTCACAATTTTGCCCGCGACACATTCCCGAGTGTTCGCGATTTTGCTTGTTTTCTCCTTCAAAAATACTGATTTTATGGCATCTTTAAAGATAAAAATTTATGAAGATTTTTCTAATTTTGCTCAAAAAACCAAAAACTTCAGCCATCCAATGACTCAATTTATTGACTAAATTTTAAAATCAAAGTATACTTTTACTATGAATAACAAAGAAAGCATCAAGAAAATTAAAGATATTTTTACGGACGGATACATTCCACGTCGCGGGAATGAAGAGTATTTGTCTTATTCAAAAAATATAAATTGTTTTGGTCATGCATGCCTTAACTTAACGAATAGACAAATAAATGCTTTAAGAGAAGCCAACCCTTCTCTCAAGATTTTCGATATAGCAGGACTTGGCAATGTTGACGATGATAACTACTGGGAAGAATGTCTATATGCATTTATCAAAATGGTTGGACTTGAAATAAAACCAATCAAAACCGAAAAAATAAAACTCGCAAAAAATCAATGGCTCATAGCTCTGTATGACGCAGCTATAGATAGCTATCACTTCGCACGAAAAGAGTTTGATGGTTCATGGACAGCAAAGGAAAGCTTCACTTCAACAATTTCACGATTTAACAAACTTCCTAGGCGTTACATAAATCCTAACCCAAATGACCCATATGAAAATATTTTAAATAAGCTTTACGTAATCACAAATCCTTACGCTGAAGTATAGCTATATTATTATATGAAAAAAGAAGGCGACTCTGTCTTCTTTTTATAATTCACGATTTTAACGCTTTAACCCTTATTCTTCAACACAAAGTTTGGACAAAATCTTTTTAATAGGATTTTGATGTCCGCAATGGTTCCATCAAGCATTCCATTCACGCCAATAACAAAACACTGAACTTTGTTTATAAACACAAAAAGATAATCATTGTCAATTAAAACTTTTGTTATATCTCTATAAAATACTTTTGACATGCCAATAGGCTGCTCAGAATCCAACAGTTTTGTTTGCACGAGCAAATAGTCTTCAAAAAAGTCATATCTATTTGCAAGTCTGCCCGCTTTAATCAATTTGTTGTTTGGATTTCTATTTAAAAGTATTTTTAATGTAAGTGGATAAAATATTCCAAACAAAGCACCCAAAGCCATAAGAGCGATTCCCCAAATAAGATCATCAAAAACCCAAGCCAAAATCGCACCAAAGATCACTATAAGCACGGGAAACACAATAAAAGAGAAAATGTTTTGCCTAAAGAACTGATATTTATGAAGCCTGCTTAGCCCTTTCTTATCTAAACCAGTCACATTGCTTGCAATTAGATTTTCTTCCATTTCATCCTCCGTTTCCTTTTCTATATAATATATAGCATATTATTTGCCAAATTCAAAATCAAATACAGCCTGCTAAAGCAGAACCTTGTTATTCTCCACTGCGCTTGCGTTGCAATCGCCTTTCCCTTACGGGAAATAAAAAACCGCTTTCAATCTTTCTTAAATTAAGGAGAATAGAAGAACCTGCTAAAGCAGAACCTTGTTATTCTCCACCGCATCCGTCTCCGCGTCTGCATTTGCTGACGCAAATAAAAAAACCGCTTTCGCGGTTTTTCTGGTGGAGAATATCGGAATCGAACCGATGACCTCTTGCTTGCAAGGCAAGCGCTCTAGCCAGCTGAGCTAATCCCCCGTTTCAAGAATGCGCTCATAGATTAACACAAAACGCATCCTTTGTCAACAGTTTTTCGCAACTTTTCAAAACTTTTAAGAAAAAAAGAAGCCTAAAAAGCTTCCTTTTTAATTATCTTGAGATCTCGCTCTGATTAAGTCCAAGGTATTCCAAATCATTACGCAGCGCTTTTTCAATAGTTACGCCTCTTCCAAGTGCGTGCGTAGACCCTTGCTTGATTTGCCCACCTTCTCCGTCATTTAAGAGATACATAAATCTTACACTTGAATTTCCATTTTCATCTTCGCTACGAATTGTTCTGACAAAAATATTTTCTGCATTGCATCCGTTTAACTCTCCATTGATTGCATAGCGGAAACTTAATTGCTCAAAGTTAATTTTATCAAAATTTTTTGCGCGAAGCTCAGAATTAATCTTTTCAGTAAGTGCATCAGCAGTCATCTCGCCGTTTATGATTGAAGATTCTGTGATATTTGTAAACTTAACACCAGAAAGAATAACAGTTTCAGCATCCGCCTCTGCATCTCTATCAGTTGTAAGCCCAACCATGAAGGTAAGATATCCATCAACAAATTTGCATTGTTGTGAAGCGGAAACTATTCCATAAGCATCTCTATTTGTAAGAACATTTTCAAGATCTGACATGTTGTCTTGACCAAAAAGCGAATTCATAGCACCTTGCATTGTGGCATCAATATTATAGTCAGAAACAACTTGATTAGACTTAAAACTGAAACTAAGATCTTTTTCATCCAAAATCGCATTTACTCTTGCAGAATAATGACCTTCCGTTTCTCCAGCCGCACGAGTGAGTTCACTTCTTTCGTCATTAGTCAATTTCAAAGTCGCGCTCACTATGCCTGTATATCCCTTTGTGCCACCAGCAGTAGCAATTGTGCTTACTCCCGTTTTTTTGCTTTTCTCATTGGCAGGAGCTGTAATGATAATGTTGTTTAAATCGTTTGTATCAGCAGTGATTGTTACATCAGCAGCAACATCATATTTATCAGTTGGCAACTTAGCCGTAACAAATGATGTCAAAGTGCCAGCATCAAGAACCGCATCTTTTCCCAAATTAATGGTAACTTCAAAATCTTTATCATTAATTTTTTCTTCAAATTGAGTTTTAACTTCTTCAAGTGAAGAATTTTTATCAATTACTGCTGAAGCATTTCCTTTCTCATCTATCTTTGAGTTAGGAACTGAAAGAATGACAGATTTTGCTGCCTGATTATCATTAGAATCTTTCGAATAACTTACAGGAGCTTGCAAGTTAAGAGAATCATCTGAAACAGTTATATTAAAGTCGTTTTTGTTTTCATCATATTTTCCGAGAGCATAACTGTTGTTTTCAAAAGGTGAAAATAATGCGTTATATATATTTTGTGAAAAATATGCATTTGCATCTGTATTTTGCAATAGACTAGCAGCAGCGGCAGAATCAAGCACTTGAGTAACTTGGTCGCCTGATTGAACAGCCTTGGCAACACCTGTAGCAATGCCACCGATTGCAGCACTGCCGAGTCCAGCTATAGTAACTATTTTCGCAATCACAGATCTCAATTCATTTTTAGAGAGAAGAAGCTTTTCAGAATTTGCTTCTGCCCATTGAGCAATCTCTTTTTTCGCATCACTCCAGCCGTCTGTTGCTTTTACGAATTTATTGCCTTTCCATTCATAAGCAGGAAGATATTTTATTGCATTATTCACCAAAGTTTCAATGTCTTCTATCTTGGCTTTTGAGCCATCTTCATTTTTGATGAAGTCTGTACCGTCAAAAGTAATACCATTTTTGATAGCTGTCCATGTTGGATATGCCGCCTTATTCGCAGCATCAACACCATTCATTTCATGACGATACAAAGGATAAACTCTAAACCATTCAGCGGCACCTTCCTTTGAGGCCTCACCTCTTCCCCATCTAGCCAAAGATAACATAGCTCTAACACTTGACGCTTTAACTTTACCATTAACGCCATCATAAAAGATTGCTGTGTTACCCTGTCTTTGTCTATCACCTACACCGGTTGTGGTATATGTCTTAGCCATAATATCCTCCTTAAATTCACGTATATTATATGACAATTATGCATGTTTGTCAATAGTCATTTTCCAAAAATATGTGTTTTTTTGGCATTTTAGGGTTATTTAAGCCCTTTTTAGGGGCTTTTAAGCCTTTTTGAGAGGCTTTATCAGCTTAAAAACATTGTTTTAAACTTACATATATATTTTATTCCTAAAACAAAAAAGCTTGCGCAAAAGTTTTAAAACCTTGCAGCAAGCTTAAAGTTATTCTCCGCATTGTTCGTCAAGATAAGTTGCTGTCAGGTCAGCAAGGTGCATAAGGAAACAGATCGGATAGCGATAAAACACCTCCGCCGCGCTGAAAGAGCCGCCTCTAACCCTTGGGTCAAACTCTCCCATATGCCAATTGATTGCAAGGGCTTCTTCGCGTGTAAGTTTCATAAACGCTGAAAGAATATATACCGATTTTTCACCATGCCCGTAAGGAAGATTGTCTTCGACTTTATAGTACGGTCTTTGTTCCCACTTTCCATCGATCTTGACGTTTTTAACATCTTCAACATAAAAGTCAACCTTGCACACGTCATGCAAAAGCCCCATGATCGCAACGCTTTCAGGGCTTATCTTTTCTTCCCAGTTTGCACCGAACTCGCCTTCAATAAGCTTCACAAACCTTTTGTAAACATTGATTGAATGTCTGCAAAGTCCGCCTCTATAAGCCGAATGCCTTTTCGTGCTTGCAGGCGCAGTGAAAAAGTCAGATCGCTCAAGCCACTCAAGCAGCTTGTCCGCGCCATCTCTTTCAATCTTGTCATAATATATCTCTAAAAATTCTTCTTTAGCCTCAACGCTTTCGTCCATAAACTTCTCCTTAAAGTAATTATATCATAAATTAAAAAAAATTCAAACTCATTCCGATATATGAAACGAATTTGAAATTCTTTTGATGATTTGTTATCTCAATCTTTTTTAGCCCTTATAGCGATCAAGGTTCGCGCGAATCGCTTCGATAAGGCGCTTCTCAGCCTCAACCTTCTTGTCTTTTGCAACCTTTGTGCAAACTGGTGTTGCGTAAAGCTTTGAAAGATCTTCCACCAGATTTTTGAGATGCACGATGTCAAGGATGTTCTCTGATCCGCAAAGTTGTTCTCCTGTAAGTGCTGATGCATTTGTGTTCTTTTCCATAAATCAAATCTCCTATTAATTATTAGCCCACATTGCCACAATGCAATTTTATCACGGCCATGTGATCGCTTACTGTATATTACGCCCAAGCCCATTTGAAGATGCCTGGATTTTTTGTAGAAAATTGATGAAACTTTCTTAGCAGTTTTCAAATATCTAGATTATGCCAAATATGAATATTCCATCTCCGTTTGCTTGACATACAAGCATAAAATAAGATATGATAAAATATCTTACAAAGGAGGGAACATATGAAAACTGCAGCGAAAGTCTTTATCATCTTAGCTATGATCTTTGGATGCATTGCAATTCTTCCACTCATTTTTGGCGGAATTACACTTTCAAAATTGAAAACAGCTAAAAAAGCAGATGAACTGATAGTTTGGGGAATACTTGATATATTCTTCTGCGGGCTTATCGGCGGAATCTTAGTTCTTTGCATAAAAGACGAAGATTTGGCAAAATAAAAAGCTAAACAAAAAAACTCGGGTTCCCGAGTTTTTTTATTCAAATAAGTTGTTCTTATCAATTTTCTACAGGCAAAAATTTTATTTGATTATCTGAATCGACACGAATAACTCCGATAAATTGAAAATTTCCATCGCTTACCTTTTTATAAATTGATGCGCTTTCAACTTTGAGCAATTTATGCGCAATTTCTGGTCTAAAACAAACATTAAATTTAGATTTATCTTGGACTGAACTATAAGCCCATGCATCTTGAATAACTTCTGGTGGAAGATCAAAATAAGATTTGGCTATTTCGTTTGATAAAGCGTAAAGATACCCTGTCCCTTCACCAACATCCCTACTAAAAATATCTCTTAAGAATTCGTTATAAAGTTCATTATTAGTTATAGCGGTTTTATTTGTGAAGCCAAGTTTATCGTAATCATATTCCCCACCAATTATATTAACTTTAACAGGATTAATAGATCGATAGCTTATTAAGATAAAAAATTCTCCTTCTTTAATGTGAGATTCTTTAATTGCTACATAAGGATCAATTGGTGAAGTGTATAACAAACTTTCTCCGGCTTCATTTAATCTCCCCCTTTTATTAACGCAATTCGCCGGAGGTTCCCAGAGGTCACTATATTTAATCAAATTTTTATTAGAGAGCGGGCTTTCTTTAAGATGTCTTACTCTATAAAATATTGTATTTGCTTGATATGTCCCGCCATTGGTAGGTAACATATACATTTTAAACCCTGGAGTTACCTCTTCGCATAATACATTCATTATTTCCTGAAAGATTTCTTTTTTGCTTAAAGTATGAAAATTTAAGGAATTAAATTTTCTTATTCGTTTAATTATATTTAATGTTT
>CAOKRZ010000046.1 GCA_948471335.1 uncultured Christensenella sp.
ATAATGTATTTTGATAAAAAGTCTGATTTCTATTTTGACAAAAAGTTTAATTTTATAGAAAAACACGTACTTTTGAAAACATTCAAGAATTTACCACCCGTTCAAAGCCTTACCAAAAATAAAGACGGCTCAATTGAGTTGACCGTTAATGGTGTTCACGGAAAAATCAAACCTCTGCTCAAAGTATATCCATTTTTAAAAAATCATGTTGCCAATCGCAAATGTTATGATAATGCAGCTTGGACAGCTTACCTAATGCACAAAAATGGAATTGCAGGCGATGCGGTTTGCGGAATAAAAACCTTAAATTATGGTGGCACAGTAGGTCACTTTGCAAATATCCACTGCATGTTTCGCATGGGCAATTTTTATTTGGACAACGCAACATTTTCAATTATTCCAGTTGATTTGTATAATGAAATATTCTCATATAAAGAGCTGACCAAAATTCCAAGCAATATTGTATTTTGGGACAAATGTTTCTATTTAAAATATTGCAAACATCAACTTTCCGAGAACATGAACCCTGCTCACTATATGCTTGCACGCGATGAATATATGGAGCGTGTCCATTACTCAAAAAAGCATCCGCTGCCAGAAGGACAAAAGTATAAAGCCGTTACTGATATTCCATACGTAAAAGAAGATGTTAACTGCATTTAAACAAAGACTTGAAAAACAAGTCTTTTTTTAAATTTATTTTGAAAAAATTTTCAAATGTGATAGAATAGTTTTGTATGGAGGAAAAAATGAAATTCAAAATTGTAGCTGATGCTTCTTGCGACATCCCAGAAGAATATATGGAAAAGTATGACATTTCAATAATTCCAATTGAAGTCAATTTTGGCGAAGAATGCTTCCCAGAAGGTCTTGACAACCGCACTTTCTATGACAAAATGGAAAGCACAGGAATAATTCCAAAGACAGCAATGCCAAACGCTTACAAATTTGAAAACTTTTATAAAGACTATTGCAACAAAGAAGATGTTTTTGTGATCACAATTGTGATTTCAATGGAAATGTCAACAACAAAGATTCAAGCGCAAATGGCTGCCGATTCTCTTGGCATGAAAAATGTTTTCATTGAAGAGAGCGCCGCAACAACCATTGCACAAGGCGCAATCATAATTGAGCTTTGCAAGTTTATTGACAAATGCCAAGACATTGAAAAAATCAAGGAAAAGTTCTATCGTCTTCGTGAAAAAATCAAACTTGCTGGCGTAATCAATGACCTTAAATATCTTAAAGCAAGCGGACGCCTTTCTTCTGCAGGCGCAGTGCTTGGCTCTATGCTTAATGTCAAACCAATTGTTTCCATCGTTGACGGAAAAGTTGTCAACATTGCAAAATGCATGGGCACACCAAAAGCGGATGCATTCTTATGGAACTTTGTCAAAAATAATGACACTTCTCACGCCCTATACTTCGCCCACAGCGACAACCTTCCAGCAGTGAACCGAGTTATTGAAAAATATAAAGATCAAATGGATCCAAACCAAGAGATAATAATCGGCGAAATCGGTTGCGTGGTCGGCTCTCACGCTGGCGCAAAGTGCTATGCTGTTGCTTACTTTGAAAAATAAACATAACAACAAAAAACGCTCAAAATTTGAGCGTTTTTTCTATATCAAACTGATAAAACTGATTTTAAGATTAATTATTTGCTTTTCTTTCCAACGAAAGGAACAATAGCCAAACCTGCAAGAACGATTCCAAGGATAAGGTCAAGAATAGCGCCAAATCCTACAGTTACGCATATATTTTCCACGCCAAGATCTTTCATTTCTTTTGCAGCTTTTGCAACTTCTGAAGCAACGCATCCGAAGATTATAACAACTGAAACGAGCGCAAGTGCTGAAAGAACAATGTTCAAAATTGACATAACTTTGTTTTCTTTGATTACGTTAAAGTCAGTCAAAATGTTGAGAATAGAAAGGATAACAAGCAAAGAAACAATGATCATTGCAATAATAACGAAAGCATAAGCTGCAATCATTGTTTCTGAAGCGCCTTCGCCGTTAAGGCCGAAACCACCAACAGAAGATGAACTTGAAACTACTCCAAGTTTAGTGCTCATAGTTACGTGAGCTTGAGTTAAGAACACAATCATAAGAACTGATGCAATCAAAGTTCCTACGTGTGCAATAAAATTCTTTAAATTTTTCATATAACTTTCCCCTTTTATTTACTTTTCTTTTTGTTTTCTGCTGTTTTATCAGATTTGATTGTTTCAGTTATGCTTGCAAGAAGTCCAGAAACATTTTGGATCTCGCTTGGAACGATAATCTTTGTGCTTTGTCCATCAGCAAGTGCTTTAAGCGCTTCAAAGCCTTGAAGAGTGACATATGCAGCTGCTGGATTTGATTTATTGATAAGGTCAATAGCCTTGCTTTCACCTTCAGCTTCTGCAATCTTAGTTGCTTTTTCAGCTTCTGCGGCAAGGATTGCAGCTTCTTTATCTGCTTCAGCTTGCAAAATTTTTGCAGCCTTCTCACCTTCTGCAACAAGGATTGTTGCCTTCTTCTCACCTTCTGCTTTCAAGATTTGTTCACGACGTTCACGTTCTGCCCTCATTTGTTTTTCCATGGCATCACGGATATCTTTTGGTGGAAGAATGTTTTTAAGTTCCACACGGTTGATTTTGATTCCCCATGGGTCAGTTGCTTCGTCAAGAATAGTTCTCATCTTTGTGTTAACTGTGTCTCTTGAAGTCAAAGTTTGGTCAAGTTCAAGTTCGCCGACAATGTTACGAAGAGTTGTTGCAGTCAAGTTTTCAATCGCTCTGATTGGTTGATCAACTCCGTAAGAATATAATTTTGCATCAGTAATTTGGAAATACACAACAGTGTCAATTTGCATAGTTACGTTATCTTTTGTGATAACAGGTTGTGGGTTGAAATCAGCCACAATTTCCTTAAGTGAAATTGGCTTGCTTGTGCGATCAAAGAATGGGATCACAAGGTGAACACCAGTCTCCAAAGTTTTGCAATATTTGCCAAGCCTTTCAACAACCACTGCAGTTGCTTGCTTAACTATTCTCACTGAAGCACAAAGAATAATCAAAGCAAGAACTCCTAAAACAATTAAAACAATTCCCCAAGCACTCATAATTTTTTATCCTCCTCTTTCTTTTCATTTTCTTTTGAGTCTTTCACGGCTGAAACAATAAGTTTGTTGCCGTCAACTTTTTTGATTTCTACAATGACATCTTTTTCAATGGCTTTGCCGTTTTCGCTTTTGGCGCTCCAAACCACATCTCCGATCTTGACAGCTCCAAGCGTTTCAAAGTCAGTCCGCTCAATCATCCTCACCTTTTTGCCAATGAGAGCATCAATATTGGTTTTAAAATTTGCATTTTTAAGAAGCATTCTTCGCGTCCATTTTCGCAGTGATATAAGAAGAATGGCTGAAACTCCAACAAAAACTGCAACTTGAATTTCCCACCGAATTCCTCCAATTGCTGCAAGGATGAATGGAATGATTGCCCCAGCAGTAAACCAAATCGATGTGAGATCAAAGCTTATGAACTCCACAACCGCAGTCACGACGATAACGCCAAGCCAAACCCAGAACATTACCTCCATGAGCTCCTCCTTTTTACACCCAAATTATAACTCTCTCTCAAAAAATCAAGTCAAGAAATTTTAACATGTTACAAAAATATATATGCTCACATTCCAAAAATGATTTTTAATTTTTAAAACGCCCGACATAGTCAAGCCCAGCTTTCTTTGCCTGAACTTTTCCTTTCGAGTGCGGAATGAAATATCTTTTTCCGTCTTTAACAAAGTTTGAGCCTGTGTCATAAAAAGAAAAACTTGTGTTTGTGCGTTTGCACTGCTCTGACAAATCTTTCACCCAGTCATAGTCAAGCTCACGCGCACCGTCATAATTTTCTCCGCTAGCATACACATAGTCGATCTTGCCAGTTTTAAGGTATTTCTCCATGTCAACTTTTTCGAGGCAAGGCGAAACAAGGATGCCTTTTGTCTTAATAGGAAGTTCAATAAAAACAGGCAACCGCTCATCAATTCGTTTTTGGTTTTCTGCAGTCAGATTGATTGCAACATGGTCGTAAGCCTTGCCCCAGTCATGCGGCAAACATTCTTTGATGCGGTTGTAACGTTTTGTAAATATCACAAACTTGACGTTTGGGCGCGACTTAATCATTTGCCAAGCTTCATCTCTCCACGCATCAGCTTCACTGACAAAAAAGTCAGACGTCAAACAAACCGCAACTTCCACTCCGTCTGGAACTTTGAAATTGCCTTGCCTATCTTTTTTTATAATAAGATTGAAATCACTGTTCTTTTTCACAATCTCGCTGTCAATCCCCCGCTTTTTGTCAAAGGAAAAAACATAGCAGTTCTTGCATGCCTCGCTGACTTTATGACATCCATGCCAAGGGCTATACATATATCTCATGTTTTTATTATATATCAAATATTTTCTAAAGCAAAATAAAAATAGCCGCGACTAAAAAAAGTCCTCAATGGGACTTTTCTCTTATACTACTCACTTTAAATTTTTGCCGCCAACAACATTTTTTTAATTTCTTGATAAATAGGCTCAAGTTCTTGTTTGCAAATTGGTAAACTTAAAATGTCATGTTTCTCTTCAAGTTTTGCAAGCACCATTTCAATTGCTTCGTTTTGCGCTTTCCCTCGCTTTGTCACAGTTTGAATAAAAGTGAAAACTCCTTGCGGATGAATGAAACGATAGCAGTCTGCGTTGGCACAAATTTCCGCTTCCAAACTTTTGTAAGCAACCTTTCCATGATGGGCTTCAACACAGTTTAATAACAATTCTGCATCCTTTTCATTTACGCCGTTTTCTTTTAAAATAAGCTTAGCAAAATCAGCGCTCATCTTCACATGTTCACTTTGTTTGCCAAGTTTCATAGCTTCGCCGAGTTTTATATACATAAGCGCAATGCCACATTTAACCAGCTCAACATCAGCTTTCAAAGCTTTTGCAATTTCAATGCCTTTTTCTATTGACAAATTATAGTGAGACAAAGATGGTCCTCCAGTCTTTTCAATTTCTTCTAATGCAATTTTGTTTACTATTTTAAATAAGTTTTTCATTTTATCTCCTTTATGTTTTAAATTTCAATAGCTTCTAAAACTTTAAAATTTGTTATTTAAATAATACTTGCATAATATTTTCATATCTTGGCTTGAATTCTTTTTTGCTTCTCTCGCTCAAGTCTTCATAATCATTTTGAAATCCCTGAATCAATTTATCTTTATCATTAAGCGTCATCTTCCCCCAAGTAAAGCTTTTGAAAAATATCATTGGGATGTTATCGAAATGAGCGATTATGTCAGCATCAGCTACACAAAGCTCTTCAATGTTTTCAGCATATTTACTTGCCCTGTGATGCAAAACACAACCCACAATTCTTTCTTTTTTTGATTTCTCTACATTATATTTACTTAAAATTTCTTCGGCAATTTTTGCTCCATTTACGTTATGGTCGGCTTTTGTTCCAACATTGCTCATCAAAGCGATATCATGAAGCATGGCTGCAATTTCAACAATTTCTTTGTCAGCACCATACTTTTCTGCCAAAAGCAAACTTTCTTTTACAACGTGCTTAACATGGTTTTCCCAAAAGTCATAGCCATCCTCAGCACTCTTTTTATATTTTTCATTTAAATCCAATACTTCGTCTTTTATGTTTTTGATAAGCATAATAGTCCTCCAATAAGATATAATCATTATATCATAAAAAGTCGCATAGTGCAAAACAAAAAGCAACCCGGCTTGCAAATCAAGTTTTTTATGAAAATTTCATGTTTTTATCGCTTTTTTAACGTTTTTTTAATAAAAAACATATATTTTTATTATGAATAAGAAAATTATATCCCTTTGCATGATCGTAAAAAATGAAGAAAGCTGCCTTGAAAGATGTTTAAAAAGCGTAGAAAGTTTTGCTGATGAAATCATCATTGTCGACACTGGCTCAACAGATAAAACAAAAGAAATTGCAAGCAAATTCACAAAAAACATCTATGACTTTGTTTGGGTGGACGACTTTTCAAAAGCACGAAATTTTGCATTTGAAAAAGCACAAGGAAAGTATGTGATGTGGCTTGACGCTGACGATTATATCTCCCCCGAAAACCTTGAAAAACTGATGGCATTAAAAAACAGTATCGACGTCTCTGTTGATGTGTATATGCTTAAATATGAGATCGCGTTTGACCGCTCAGGCAACTCAACGTTCACATACTATCGTGAAAGAATTTTGAAAAACGATTCAAGTTTTGTTTGGCAAGGCGCAGTCCATGAAGTGATAACTCCTCACGGAAAAATTGAGTATACAGACATTGCAATAAAGCATTTGAAAGTCAATAAAGATCCGTCAAAGCGCAACCTAAAAATCTATCAAAAACTTTTAAAGCAAGGAAAGATTCTTTCTGCAAGAGAACAGTATTACTATAGCCGTGAACTTTTCTATAACGGTCAATATAAGAAAGCTTTCACTGAGGCCAACCGATTTTTAAAAATGGAAAATGTATGGATCGAAGATAGACTTGGCGCGCTTGAAATCAAAGCCAGCTGTCAGCTGAATTTAGGTCGAAAAGATAGAGCCCTTCTCACACTTTTTCAAAGTTTCAATTTTGATGCGCCACGTGCAAATTTTCTGTGTATGATTGGCGACATCTATTTAACACAAAATAAATTTAACGAATGCATATTCTGGTATAAAAACGCGTTAAGCTCAAGTAAAAATTACACAAATGGTGGATTTATAAATGAAGAATATTATGGTGTTTATCCTGCCCTTCAGCTCTGCCTTGCTTATTATAAAATCGGCGACATGGAAGCATCAAAATTTTATAACGACTTAGCACTTTCACTCAATCCTCAAAATGAAATAGCACTCAAAAATGAGCAGTTTTTTAAGTCAATAAAATAGGGCTCTCAACATTAACCATCCCCTATTTTTTTGCATACTATGAACTGGGCAAAGAAATAAAAGGAGATGTAAATGCCATTTTTTAATAA
>CAOKRZ010000047.1 GCA_948471335.1 uncultured Christensenella sp.
ACGAACATGTCAAAGCAGTGAAAAACTATGCTTCAAAAGAAAACGCAAAGGTTATCACCCTTTGCGCAAAGATCGAGGAAGAACTTATCTCACTTCCTTCTGATGAGCGCGAAGTATTTAAGGAAGAGCTTGGAATAACTGAAAGCGGGCTCGAAAAGCTTGTATCTGCAAGTTATGACCTTTTGGGGCTTATGAGCTATTTGACAGCGGGCGAAAAGGAAGTGCGCGCGTGGACGATCAAAAAAGGCACAAAAGCGCCACAAGCTGCTGGAAAAATTCACTCTGACTTTGAAAAAGGTTTCATTAAAGCTGAAATTGTTTCCTATGACGATCTTGTCGAATGCGGAAGCTTTGTCAAGGCAAAAGAAAAAGGCAAGGTGCGCATTGAAGGCAAAGACTATGTTTTTGTTGACGGAGACGTTGTTCTCTTCAGATTTAATGTGTGAGGAAAAACGTGACTAAGCAAGAACTTTTAAACAAACTTATATACGGCAACCTTTTGTCACTTGCCTTTCTTGGAGACAGCATTCACACAAATTTTGTGCGCGAATATGTCCTTAAAGAATATGCAGGCAAAATGGATGACTTTCATCACAAAGCATCGGCATTATGCAAAGCTTCACATCAAGCGAAAGTGCTTGAAACAATCTCTCCCCTTCTAAGTGAAGAGGAAAGCGAAATTGTAAGGCGTGCGCGCAATGCAAGACCAAAGCACACGGCAAAGAACGCAACAAGCAGAGATTATGCCTATGCGACCGCGTTTGAAGCACTTATTGGGTTTCTATATCTCAATGAAAACAACTCAAGGCTGGAAGAAATTTTAAATCTTTCAGTCCAAAAAGAAGGAAAATAAACATGTATATCGAAGGCAAAAACGCAATACGTGAAGCGCTTTCACGTGGCGAAACAATCAACAAAATTATGGTTGATAAAAACTTTCAAGGGCGCAAAGATGAAATCATCTCTTCAGCCTTGAAAAACAAAATCAAGATTGAATATCTCCCACGTCAAATCCTTGACAAAAAGTCTAAGACCCTTCATCATCAAGGATATATCGCAGAAACTGTTGATTTCACATATTCAAGCGTGGAAGACATTTTAAACAAAGCAAATGAAAAAAATGAAGAGCCTTTTGTCGTTCTTCTTGACGGAATTGAAGATCCACACAATTTTGGAGCAATCATTCGTTCCTGCGAATGCGCTGGCGTTCACGGAATCATTATTCCAAAAAACCGCGCCTGTCAAGTCAATGAAACAGTTATTCGCTCAAGCACTGGCGCAATTGCGAACATGCTGATTGCCAAAGTTACGAACCTTAAAGAAGCGATTGAAGAACTTAAAAGCCGCGACGTTTGGGTTTACGCAGCAGAAGCTTCTGGCGAAAATATATTCTCTAAAACTTTCAGAGGCGGAGTTGCAGTCATAATCGGCAGCGAAGGCAAAGGCGTTAAGCCATCAGTTCTTTCATATTGCGACGGCGTACTTTCAATCCCTCTTAAAGGTCAGGTCAACTCACTCAATGCAAGTGTTGCCTGCGGGATTGTGCTGTTTGAAGTTTTAAGATCAAAAAAATAAAATTCACAAGGAGGAAATATGGCGACAGATGAAGAGCTTGTCATAAAAGCCAAGGCTGGCGACGCGAATGCAATGAACGACATTCTTGAAAGACATAAAAGTCTTGTCAACAAGATTTCAAGAAGCTATTTCCTTCTTGGTGGAGACATTGAAGACATCATTCAAGAAGGGATGATTGGGCTATACAAAGCAATTCAGGGCTTTGAGCCAAACAAGTCAGCTTCATTTAAAACCTTTGCAACAACTTGCATAAAGCACCAAATAATTTCACTGGTAAAGAAAGCGTCTTCTCAGAAAAACACCATTCTGTCAAATGCTCTTCCCATAACCGAACAAAACGAAGACGACGAAGAGGGATTGCTTGAAATCATCCTTCCTTCCACCCTTCCACAACCTGACGATAAAGTCATTGAAAGAGAGAGTTTGACTGAGCTTCAAGAGAAAATCAAAAAGCTTTTAAGCCCACTTGAAATCAAAGTGCTGTCACTATATTTGCAAGGCTTCTCTTACCAAGAGATAGCCAAAAAAGGCGACATATCAAAAAAATCAATCGACAATGCCTTGTCAAGAATAAAATATAAACTTGCCTTTCTTAAAAAGGTCAATTAAGGAGAACGAAATGGATTTAAACAACATCACCCCTGAAAACGAACTTGAAGTGGAGATCCTTGAGGATTTGAAGTCAGGACGCAGCAAAGAAGTCATCACCCGCTGTCCTCCAGAGCCAAGCGGATATTGGTACATTGGCCATGTTAAAGCATGGACAATCAATTTTGAAACTGCACAAAAGTTTGGTGGAAAGACCTATCTTCGTATGGATGACTCAAACCCTACAAAAGAAGATGGCGAGTTTGCTGACAGTTATATGGCAGACCTTGAATGGCTTGGTTTTAAGCCTAAAGCACTTGTTTATGCAAGTGAATCTTATTTTGACAAAATTTATGACATTGCAGAAAAAATGATTAAAAATGGTGACGCATATGTTTGCGAGCTTTCAGCAGAAGAAGTTTCTGCCTCTCGTGGAACATTGACAGAGCCTGGCAAAAACAGTCCTTATCGTGATAGAACTCCTGAAGAAAACTTGAAATTATTCCGTGAAATGCGTGACGGTAAATATCCTGACGGAAGCAAGACTCTTCGTGCAAAAATTGACATGTCACATCCAAATATCAATATGCGTGACCCAATTATGTATAAGATTGCAAGACAGCATCACTACCGCGTTGGCGACAAATGGTGCATCTGGCCACAATATGATTTTGTGCATCCTATGGAAGACTGCCTTGAAGGCACAACTTATTCACTTTGCGACAAAGGGTTTCAAGATCACCGTATTGTTTACGAATGGTTTGTTCAGCATGGCTGGGGAAAGCCTTACGCACCAAAGCAAAGAGAGTTCAGCCGTTTGACAATTGAAAATGTTTTAACAGGCAAACGCTGGCTTAAACAAGTTGTAAACAGCGGGCTTGTCAATGGCTGGGATGACCCACGTTTCCCTACCCTTGTTGGCGTGCGTCGTCGTGGTTACACCGCAAAAGCGCTTAAAGATTTTGTTCGCTCTGTTGGCTGGGGAAGCACAATTGAAGTGACTGTGCCATACAGCGCGCTTGAATATTACGTCCGCAACGACCTTAACCAAATAGCAACACGCGCTATGGTTGTTATGGAACCGCTGAAAGTTGTCATTACAAACTATCAAGGAAATGGCGAAGATATTGAAATTGAAAACAACCCTAACGACGAAAATGCTGGCAAACATAAAGCAAGGTTCGGCCGTGAAATCTTCATTGAAAAAGAAGACTTCTCGCTCAATCCACCACCAAAATATAACCGCTTGGTTGAAGGCGGAATCGTTCGCCTTAAAGGCGCTTACATCATCCGTTGCAACAAGGTTATATATAATGAAAAAGGCGAAATTGACCATCTTGAATGTGAATATATCCCAGAAAGCAAAAGCGGCAATGACACAAGCAATATCAAATGCAAAGGCACGATCCACTTTGTCAGTGCTGACAACTTCTTTGAAATCACAATCAGAAACATCAAAAGTCTTGTTAAGCCTGAATTTGTAAGTCCAGCAAAGGCACTTGCAGAAGGCGCAAAGATTGAAGACATATTAGAGCCTGATTCCCTTACAGAAAGCAAGGCTTACGCTGAAAACTTCTTAAAAAATGCAAAGGTGGAAGACAAGTTCCAATTCATGAGAAAAGGATACTTTTGCATGGATAAAGACAGCACAAAAGATAACTATATTTTCAACAACACCATATCACTTAAAGATGGATTTAAAAAATGATAGGACACAACCTATCTTTTTTATTTTATTTATATGGAAAAGGGCGAATCGCTTTGTTTTGTTTTGATTTTTTTGAATTTTAGGTTAAAATATATCTATGATTATTGTTCCTTTTATTATATTAGTTGCAGTTTGCGTCATATTAGGCACATTCTATGCAATTTCTGGTTATGATAAGTCATGGCAAAGCATTCTCTTCAAATGCCTTGCGCCTTTGTCTTGTCTTGTTCTTGCACTTGTCAATGCAAACCTCTCATCTTCGTATGGAGCATGCACCCTTTTAATCACAATTGCCCTTGCAATCATGATCACATTTGAGGCATTTTCTTGCAGCCTTACAGGCAAAGCGAAACTTATTATTTCTTCCTCTTGCAGTTTTACGGCAATCATTCTCTTCGCTTTCGCTGCAGTAAGCCTTACAAACTTCACTCCTTGGGCTATTTTATCTGGACTCTTTTTAGGCTTAGGCGTTATGCTTGTCACAAAGCTTGTCAAAAAAGATTGCTCTTGGAATGAAATGGCAATGTTTGGGCTGAATTTTGCCGCCACTTTCATCCTCTTTATGCAGTCAATCTCAACAATCATTGTGACAAAAACTGTTATTGCCGCGATCTTCCTTCTAATTGGCGCAATATTTATGACAACTTCAGTTTTCCTTTCAACTTTTTCAAAAAACACCAAACTGTTCAATATCTTGACAAGTGCTTTGCGAATTTTGTCATTAATACTTTTCGCTTCTTCAATATATTTTCTATAAATTTTCAAATTTCTCTTGACAAATGATCTCGCTTAACATATACTTAATATTGTTGACGCGGGATAGAGCAGCTCGGAAGCTCGTCGGGCTCATAACCCGAAGGTCGTTGGTTCAAATCCAACTCCCGCAACCAATGGAACTAAACGAAGTGACACGCTTCGTTTTTTTATTCGGGATATATCGAAAGATATAACCGCGTTGTCGGGAGTGGTTCAAAAAGAGCTCCCGCTACCAATGGAACTAAACGAAGTGACACGCTTCGTTTTTTTTATTCGGGATATATCGAAAGATATAACCGCGTTGTCGGGAGTGGTTCAAAAAGAGCTCCCGCAAGCAAGTAGAAACGCAGGTCGAAAAACTTGCTATTTTATTTTACTTTCAATGAATTTTGTGTTATATTAATAGTAAGTTAAATACAATATATTTAAAGGAGTGATTATGACAACTTTTGAAACAGTTATTATTTGTTTTCTTGCTTGGGGCGCATTGGTCCTTTGCGGCGCATTCACCTTCCATATATTAAAAACCAAGATGGACAACAAAAAGTTTTTGGTGCAAAACCACAGAGAGCTTTGGACTTATTATTGCGATCATCTTGAAGAGCTTCAAGATCTTTTTGACGACAAGGCAAAAGTCAGAGCATTGACGAAAAAAGAACACATGTTTGCTGTAATGCTTACAAATCATGCAGAAAGCGCTTACAAAATGCTTAAATACGATTTGGTGCTTAATGACAGAAAAGCTGCTATGAGAGACTTTGCAAATGTTTATCGCAAACCGCTTATGAACGAATATTGGCAAAGCGCCAGACAATACCGTGATGCTGATTTTGTAAAACAAATAGACAAATTATTAGGAAAAAAACAGGGTTAGTCCTGTTTTTTTGTTATCAAAGTATTATTAACATAAATCTCGTCAAAAATCTTGTATGCGATTTTTTAAAAACCTCCTTTTATATATCTCGGCTTTTGTGCCTATGTATGGGCTTATTTTTGTTAAGCTTATCGTTGAGATAATAAATGGCAACCTGACATTTAATGTGCTTAATACAGTCAATTTTGTCACCCTACTCTTCCTCATTACAAGCGGCATCTTTGGGCTTATTTGGAATGTTCACTGGAACACCGAAGAGTCCAAAGAGATTGTCATTCTTTCAAAAGAAAATATCACTGACAAGCACTTCTTGGGATACTTCTCTCTTTTTGTCTTTTTTGCCATTCCGCTTGACCTATCGTATATGAGCGGATACTTTATCTACGTCATCATTCTCATTTTGATTGGCATTGTATACGTTGGCAACGCCCTTTTCTATATAAACCCACTTCTCAACATTTTGGGATACAATTTCTACGACATAACTTATCATGAAAAGGATCAAAAAGAGGTCAAAAAAGCCAAGATGTTCTATCGCGGAGAGCTGAAAATAACTGACAAACCCTGCTATGCAAAGCTTAAAAATGTCAACTTCACATTCATTGATAAAAAAGTCGAAAAAAGTCAAAAGAATTTTCAAAAAAGGTATTGACACCGCCATTTTGGCATGTTATAATTTGACCATTAATAAAGGAGAAAATACATGAGCATTAATATTAATCAATTAGACGAAAACTACGATATCGTTCTTCCAAAGCGTGAAAGAATGGGAGGAAATGGATCATTTGGGAAAAAGAAAACTACAATCGTAAACCCAGATACAAATTTGCCAACTGAAACATATGTTATTGCACCATTTAATGCTGACGGAACACCTAAAAGACTTGGCAATTACAAAAATAAAAGACCAAAAGATTTGAAAAACTTCTATGAATCTATAAGAAAATACTCTGCTGCAGTAGAACTTGTTGAAGAAGAAGTTGAAGAAGAAGTTGAAGAAGATTCAAAAGTCCTTATTGCTGAACCAGCTGAAGAAGAACTTGACGACGATTATGAAAACTATGGCAAATCTTATCCAAAACATATTCCAATGAAAAATCGTAACAAAACGGCTGACAAACTTGAAGAATCACATGTAAAAGATGATGTTAGATATGACTTCAGAAAGAAGGCAAACGGCAACAAAGCTCGCAAAGCATTCTGGGACAATGCTGTTGCTTACGAACAACAAGTTCAAGCTAAAGAAATCGTAACACTTCACGAAGTTGTAGCAAAAAATGAAACTGGAACTGTTGCACAAGAACCAGTAGTTCAATATAATGTAAACTCTACTGAATTTACTGACATTCTTAATGCCAAGTATGAAAAAATTGTTAAAAAGATTAAGAAAAGCCTTGCA
>CAOKRZ010000048.1 GCA_948471335.1 uncultured Christensenella sp.
AAATTGCAGAATTTTTCACTTATAGCCTTTCCTTGATTTTTTTCAAAAGTTGTGATTGTTGCGCTGTCTTTTACATCAGATTTAACAAGCGCTTCGAATTTCACAATAATTTCATCGATATAATCATTGGCCGTGTCAAGAACAAGGTAAGAAAACTTGTTTTGAATTGCGCCTTTTGGAAGACTGAATTTATATACTTTGCTTAAGCCTTCAATTGTTTCTTGATAGCCTTTTAAATATCCAACCCAGTCTTTTCTGAAATCGCGCCAAGCAGTTTTTAAATATGTTGTAGAGTCAGGAACAAAATCAGAAACATCTTTCAAAACTTCATTCATTGACTTTTGACTTTTGTTTGCCTTATCAATTCCGCCAACGATATGGTTATAATTGCCTTGGAATGTTTTGTCAGCATTTGCATAGATGAGATAATCGTTGTAGAACGAAATCATATAATTTAAATTTGCAGAAATTTTACTTATCATTTCGCCTTCAACTCTATATTCATGTGATGTACCAAATTTACCGTAAAATTCTTCAAACGCCAGCGTTTCAGTTTGACTGACAAGAAACATTGTCTCTTCTGCGTTATGAACTTTCGCAACAGCCTTTTTTGTATCTTTTGGTAAGAAAACAATGACAAGTGTCACAACAATTCCGATCAAGACCAAAACTGAAAGAGCAATAAGCCATTTTTTATTGAATAACTTTCTTTGTTTTTCTACCATATTCCCTCCTATTCATTATCCCCAAAAACGTCATCATCAATCTGACTTAATGGAGTCTCTTCAATATCTTTTGCAGCCACAACTGGAGTCTGTTTAATTTGCACTTTTTCGTCAGGATTAACAAAAGTTGTGTATTCACCAATCCAGCGAAGTTTAACAGTGCCTGTCCTACCATTTCTATGTTTTGAAATGATAAGCTCCATTGTGCCAGGATCTTCTTCTTGCGGAACATCATTATATTTTTCAGGGTTATACAAGAAAAGAATGATGTCTGCGTCTTGTTCGATTGCACCAGAGTCACGAAGGTCAGACGGCATTGGTCTGTGGTCGCCTTGACGCTGTTCAACCGCACGAGAAAGCTGACTGAGTGCGATGACTGGAACATTGAGCTCTTTTGCTGCAATCTTAAGATTTCTTGAAATCTCAGAAACCTCATTCTGTCTGCTTTCAACTCTTGACTTGCCTGAAGTCATAAGCTGGATATAGTCGATCATGATTATATCAAGTCCTTCTTTGGCTTTAAGTTGTCTACACTTTGAAATAAGACTTGAAGGAGTTGTCATTGACGAATCGTCGATATAGATTGAGCTTTGTTCAAGCTGTTTTGTTGCCGCCCAGATGCGATTCCACTCTTCTGGACTCATTGTTCCGTTAAGTGCTTTTGCCATGCTTACTTTTGCAAGAGAGCAGATTGACCTTTGCATAAGTTGAGATCTAGGCATTTCAAGTGAGAAAACTGCACATTTTTTGCCTTGCTTAACTGCGGCGTTGACAATGATGTTCATTGCAAAAGAAGTTTTTCCGATACCAGGTCTGGCAGCAAGAAGAATAAGGTCACTTTTTTGAAGACCATTTGTGATGGCATCAAATTCTTTATAGCCAGTTGGAATTCCTCTAAGCGCAGTTGGATCATTTGCAATTGTGTCAAACTTGTCTATAACTTGCTTGATTGCCCCGCCAGGCTTGCCGACATGTTCAAGCGCCGAAGAGCCTTGCTTGTCAGCGATGTCAAAGATTGACTTTTCAGCAAAAGCCAAGATGTCTTGTTGCTCATCTGATGAATATGCTTTTTGGATGATGTCCTGCCCGCTTCTTATAAGCTTACGTTTTGTTGAGTCTGCCTTAACAATGTCAAGATAGAACTTAAAGTTTGCCGCTGATGGCACTGAGTTTGAAAGAATTGTGATATATTCAAGTCCGCCGACTTTGTCAAGCATTCCGCTTTTTTCAAGATTATCAGAAAGCGTAATGAAGTCAACAGGGACATTTTTTGTATAAACATTTTGCATTGCCTTGTAAATATTTTGATGAGAATCAGAATAAAAGTCAATGCTGTCAACAAGAGCGAGAATTTCAGCTTGAATTTGCACGTCAATCAAAATGCAGCCAAGCAGTGCCTGCTCAGCTTCCAAGTTATGTGGCATTATTTTAAACTCGCTCATGCGTCCTCCTTAGAAAATTTAACTTTTGGTGAAAGGGTCTTTGTTTGCATCCTCTTTTCGGCGCAACTCCTTCTTTTTATCAATTTTAGCACAAATAAACAAAAATAACAAGTAGAAAATTGAAGCAACAACAATTATTATAAATCCGTTTAGAACAGGATGAAGCCCCGCTCTCATCAAAAGATAAGACAAAACAAGGGCGAAGAAAAAGAAAGATATCACAAATATCAAAAGTCGTTTATAATTCTTTCTTAAATCTCTGCCCTGTTTTGGATTTAACATTAAACTTCCCCTCTCATAATTTTTCCGCGTTCACGAATACGCATGTTGTGATCAAGGATGATTTTTCTTATTCTCATGCTCTTTGGAGTAACTTCCAAAATCTCGTCGTCTGCAAGGAATTCAATTGCGTCTTCGAGGCTCATTCTTTTTGGTGGAGTGAGTCTAAGCGCTTCGTCCGCGCCAGAAGAACGGCAGTTTGAAAGATGTTTCTTTTTGCAAACGTTGACAACAATATCGTCGCCTTTTGGGTTTTGACCAACAACCATACCAGCATATACAGGCACGCCAGCGCCAATGAAAAGGTCGCCGCGCTCTTGCGCATTGAAAAGTCCATATACAATTGACTCCCCACTTTCATGCGCGATAAGTGAGCCAAATTCACGTCTGTTGATTTCGCCCTTCCATGGTTGATATTCTTCAAAAACTGAGTTGATAACGCCTTCGCCTTTTGTGTCAGTAAGAAGTTCGCTCTTAAAGCCAAAAAGTCCACGAGAAGGAATCAAAAATTCCATTTTCATTCTGCTTCCGTGAGGAGTCATTCCAAGAAGTTCACCCTTTCTTACGCCCATTTTTTGCATAACAACTCCTGTGCAATTTTCTGGAACGTCAAGGAAGAGTCTATCGATTGGCTCGCATTTCTTTCCATCAATTGTTTTGATGAGAACTTTAGGCATGCTCACTTGAAATTCATAGCCGTCTCTTCTCATGTTTTCAATAAGGATTGAAAGGTGCATTTCACCTCGACCGCAAACTTTAAATTTTTCAGCAGTTTCTCCGTCGCTAACTCTAAGAGAAAGGTCTTTAACCGCTTCTTTATACAATCTGTCACGAAGATGACGAGAAGTCACAAATTTGCCTTCTTTTCCAGCAAATGGACTGTCATTGACCATAAATGTCATTTCAACTGAAGGTTCTGCAATCTTAACAAATTCAATTGGTTCAACTTTTTCAGCATCGCAAATTGTATCGCCAATGCCAACATTTTCAAGACCAGCAATACAAACAATTTCTCCAATGTTTGCGCTTTCAACTGGCACTTTTTTGATTCCTTCAAAAACGAAAAGGCTGACAATCTTCGAGCGAACTTTTTTCTCGCTGTCATGGAAGTTACAAAGTACAACGTTTTGTCCAACCTTCAAACTTCCTCTGCTGATTTTCCCAACCGCAAGTTTTCCAACATATTCATTATGCTCAGCAGATGAGATAAGCACTTGACTCTTGTCGTCACCTTCACCTTCTGGCGCTGGAATATGCTCTAAGATAGTCTCAAAAAGTGGACTCATATCTGTACCTAAAACATTTTTATCTTTTGACGCAATTCCATTTCTTGCTGAAGCAAAAACGAATGGAGAGTTAAGCTGCTCTTCATCTGCGTCAAGATCAAGGAAAAGTTCGAGAACTTCATCGATAACCTCTCCAATTCTCGCATCAGGTCTGTCAATCTTGTTGACAACCACAACAACTTTAAGCTTGAGTGCAAGCGCTCTTTCAAGCACAAAGCGTGTTTGTGGCATTGGGCCTTCATAAGCGTCAACAACAAGCAAAACGCCGTCAACCATTTTAAGCACACGTTCAACTTCTCCGCCGAAGTCAGCATGACCTGGTGTGTCGACAACATTGATTTTCACTCCGTTATACATGCAAGAACAGTTTTTTGAAAGAATTGTGATTCCTCTTTCTTTTTCAATTGCATTGCTATCCATAACACGTTCTTCCACAGCTTGATTGTCACGGAAAACGCTGCCTTGCTTAAGAAGTGCGTCAACAAGTGAGGTCTTACCATGGTCTACGTGGGCTATGATTGCAATATTTCTTATTTTTTCGTTAGTCATTTCTTTTACTTCCTTTTTAACTTACATAGTTTATCACATTATTTCACAACTTGCAAGAAAAAAGACAGAAAAATTTCTGCCTTTGTTTTTAAATAAGTGTAAATCCGCCGAGTCCTCTTTCAAACACGTCTGTTTGTTTTGGCATTTCTGCCGCATAAGGGAACAAAGCAATCTGCATTGGCAAGTTGCCATTCATTCCTTCAACGAATCTGAAACCGTCATTGAAACTTTCAGCGATGCCATAAGCGTGTCTTGTTCTCGTGTCAGCCACAATCATATCAGCATAGCATGCCAATACAGTTGGATTATTTCCGCAATTGTAAATCAAACTGCCTCCTGAAGCCTCGCTTCCTCGACTTGTCATTGTCCCAACTGAAGAGCAGAATTGTATCAGCAAGTTTTCTGAATAATTTCTTGCAATAATTCCGCTGCTAAAACGAGTTGCAGCTGCATTTGAAATAATATTTCCATAGTTTGCACATGAGATTATTGAGCTGTTTCCAACTTCAACTTGACCGACAATCCCTGCTGTTCCGTCAACGCTTTTATGGTTTACAATGTTTCCATAATTGACGCAGTTTTCAACAAGATTATCACCTTGAAGTCTGCCTACAATGCCAGCATAGTAATAATCCCCGCCAACTTCATAGTTTTCAATATTTCCATAGTTTATGCACCCAGAAGCTGTCGCATTTACCAAGAAGCCGCAAATTCCGCCATGATATCTGGAAATAACTTGCGCTCTGTTAATACAGTTTTCAACCTTAGTCCCATTTTCTGCCATACAGCATATTCCACCGGCAGCACGGTTTCTTCCTGTAACTTTTCCGCTCAAGATATGAATATTTGATATCGACGAGTTCACTGCGCTGCACACAAGCCCACCGACATAGTCTCCACCATTGTTATCAATTTGAGAAAGTTTCAAATTTAAAATGCTGGAACTGTTAACTCTTCCAAAAAGACCAGCTTCATTATAAAAATCAATCTTCAGATTTGAAATTTCATAACCATTTCCATCAAATACTCCTCGGAAATAAGTTTCAGCATCGCCAATAGGTATCCAATATTTTCCTGAAAGGTCAATGTTTGAAGTAAGGCGAATAGTTTTCCCTTCAAGGCTGTTTTTCTCAAAATCGACCATTCTTGCAAGCGCTCCAAGTTCCTCGGCTGTTGAAATGGAATAAACGCCATTTACTTCTTCAATCTCTATTGAAGAGGCAGCCCATGTTTCAATCCAGTTTGCAGTGATTGTCGCATCGCTGTCACTTGAAAGGAAATAGTATTGTTGATTTTCTATATTGACTAAATCGTTTGCATAATCGTTTATGAAAATAACATTTTTCATTGAGCCCAGGAAATAATTACCAACAGGCGCGCTGCCACTTCCACCGGCCTCTGCGCCGAGGAAAATTGAGTTGTTTGCATTGTAACCAAGAAGATTTTTAAACAATGGTGTTTGGCCCACATGCTCACCGTCGAGATATAAATGCCCATAAGATCCATCAAACACGACTGTAAAATTATGCCAGCTATGAGTCCCTAAACTTGCCCATGAAATGTTTGGAGTGATAAGACAATATCCAACTTTATTCTGATATAAAGCGACTTGGATGTTTGAATTATTACTACTCGAGTCTGATGTTTCAATATTCCATCCACCACCTTCAGTGCAGCTGACGATTCTCATAGTTTTGCTTGAATAGTCTGCCCAATTGTCCATGTAAGCATCAACTGAGAAAAGGAACTTATTTAAGTACATATGACTTCTGCCCAAGTTTACAAAGTCGCTTGTTCCATTGAAAACTTTGTCCGTAGGCACCAAATATTGAGGAGTAACAAGTTTTCCAATTCCACTTGTGATTGTCCAGCCATTGAATATGTACCCTTCTCTTGTTGGAATATCAAGCCCATAGAGCGTGTTGCTGTCCATTGCAATAGATCTATTTGTCACCCCATCATTGATTGTAACAACTGGAGTTTTTTCCCAAAGTGCAACCAAAGATGCCTCACCTGTTCCAAACGTGTAAGTTGTTGCTGCGTTTGCTATTGAAGTTTCGTTGACATCTGTTGCATCAAAAGTGCCAAGATATGCCACTTGCCAAGAAACAGGATTTGATTGGGTTGCAACTGGCAATCCACTCAAATAATAAAAGCCAATAGTATAGAAATTGCCTGTTGAACCACAAACCCACTTGCGGATGTAAGTCTTCCATGTGCCAGTTCCTGCGGTATCTGTTATCCACCTATCTTGCGTTT
>CAOKRZ010000049.1 GCA_948471335.1 uncultured Christensenella sp.
GTAAAGACAACTTGTTTCCAGTTTTTGTTCCGCTTAGTGACAATCTTTGCGGATATTGCAGGGTTGAGCTTCCCGCCGCCAATATCGCGAAAGTCAAAGACGACGGGCATATCACATGCGAGCACTGCAGAAGAATTATATATTTCAAATAACGAGAATATGGCGCTTGCCATATTTTTTTGTAAAGCCAAAAAATCGCTTGCCAATCTTTCTTTTTATTTATATAATTAAATTGAAAGAGTTTTATTTATGATTTTTAGAAAGTTTTTTAACAAGGATGCCGATAAGACCCTTGTGTTTGCCGAAAAGTTCAATTTATCTCCACGCATAATGGAGCTTATTTTGTCACGCGGTTTTTCAACTGAAGAGGAAATAAGGGAATATCTGAATCCAACCCAGATGGCCGATCCATTTCTTCTTAAAGGAATGAAAGAGCTTTGCGATCGTCTTGTTATTGCGAAAGAGCTTGGTGACCGTGTGCTTATTTTTGGTGACTATGATGTTGACGGAGTGAGCGCAACTGCAATCATGCTTAAAGCGCTTAAAGAGTTTGGAATTGATGCAGATCACTATCTTCCAAATCGTTATATAGATGGATATGGTTTGACAACGGCTGTTATAGACAAAATACTTGATAAGTATGACCCAAATCTTATCATAACTGTTGACTGTGGCATTTCTTGCCACGCAGAAGTTGCTTACGCTGCAACAAAAGGCGTTGAGGTGATTGTAACTGACCACCATGATATTCCTGAAATTATCCCAGAGGGAATTGTTGTCAATGCAAAAATGGACGGGCAGGAGTTTCCATTTAAAGAGCTTTGCGGAACTGGCGTTGCTTACAAAGTTGCCGAGGCGCTTCTTGGAAGAGAAAAGGCAGAAGAATATCTTCCGCTTGCTGCAATTGCAACCATAGTTGACATTGTTTCGTTGCTTGGCGAAAACAGAACGATTGTGACAAAAGGTTTGGCGCTTGCAAACAAATATTTGCCAATTGGACTTAAGATGATGTTCAAAGAATTTGACATCGACATAAAGAACCCAAACTCAACTGATATCTCTTTCAAAATAGGGCCAAAGCTTAACGCTTCAGGAAGAATGGGTGATGCTGAAGACTCGCTTAAATTGTATTTTGAAACTGATCCGGTCAAGATCAAGAAGGACATTGAAAAAATAAGACAGCACAATTTGAAACGCCAAGAAATTTGCAATAGGATTTTTGACGATTGTGAGAAAGCGCTTAAAAAACAAGATTTAAGATTTCAACGTGTCATTTGTCTTGCATCGAAGAAGTGGGACAAGGGCGTTCTTGGAATTGTCTGTTCAAGACTTGTTGATAAATATCACAAGCCAGTTTTTCTTTTCACTCAAGAAGGTGATGAGCTTTCTGGCTCTGGCAGAAGCATAAATGACATCAACATTCATGCGCTTCTTTCTTCTCTTAAAGACATGCTTGACACTTATGGTGGTCACAGCATGGCGGCGGGGTTAAGTCTTAAGCGAAGCAGATATGAAGAGTTTGTGCAAAAGGTCAACGAATTCGCACTCAGGCACGTAAGCGACGCTGTGTTTATGCCAATAAGCTATTATGATCAAGAGATCAAAGCTGAAGAAGTGACAAGTGAGTTTTTGAAAGAGCTTAAGCTTCTTGAGCCTTGCGGTTGCGATAATCCTACGCCCAAATTTAAAATTACTGCAATTGATGTAGAGATTTTGCCAATTAAACGTTTCCCGCAGCATGCAAACATCAAAATCGGCAATTTCAGTTTGATGTATTATAACTTTATGAAAAACCTTAAGAAGATAACTTTTTCAAGGCAGAAGAGTTTTATCTTTGAATTTCAAAATGGTTCAAAAGGCGTTGTCTCTGAATTTGACGGCGGAAGCTTTATTTCGGAAGATGCGTACAAAAAACTTAATCCGATTGAGATTGATCAGTTCTGCTATCAAGGCGATGAAGCAAAATACAAACTCTATCCAAAGAGCGAACTGCTTCCTTTTGTGTCTGCAACGTCAACGTCTGTTTTTGGCACTTGCTTTGTGACATTCTCATGTTTTGACTATGTTGAATTTGCAAAGAACTATTCAGTTCAAGGCATCTATCATTTTGGCATCAATGATAGTGATGAGATTGGATACAACAGTCTTCTCATTTCTCCTAAAGGGCTTGACTGGGCAAAAAATTTCAATAAAATCATCTTCCTTTCGCCAGTGGTGGAGGAAGGGTATATCGCGGCGCTAAACAAGGCAACAAGCGCAGAAATTTATCTTCCGGTTGAAAAGAAAAGCGATGTGAAAAAGTATGCGGGTGTTGATCTTGACAGAAGCACATATGCGAAAATTTATAAAAAACTTGAAACAGTTTGTGCAAAAACGATTTACAACGTTTTTGATCTTTATGACAGGCTTGACATAACGGGCGAAGTTTCTTTCATGAGCTTTTACTCAGCGCTCAAAGTTTTTGATGAGCTTGAACTTATAAACATCGTCGAAAATGACCAGATAATCATTTATCTCAACAAAAGGAAGAAAAATCCGCTGACAAATTCAAGTCTTTACAACAAACTTTTAGGTTTGAAGGAAAGTTCTAGGAGGCAATAATGAAAAAAGTGCAACCTAAAGATTTATACGAAAAAACAAAAATGCATTTGCAACTTGATGAGAAAGAGTGCGAGGTTTTATCTAAACTTATATCTGACGAAATGAACCTTGAAAGGTGCGACTTTATCTTAGATTATATTCTAAGTTTTCGCCTTGACAAAAGTTCTATCTTTGCATTCATTGCTTATCAGCACTATAAAGCAAAAGCAGAGGACGAGAAAGAAATCGTTTCACTTTTAAGCGAAGAAGAAAAAGTGATGTTTGAAACTTATCAGCAAATTAAAGACATAAACGAGATCACTTTAAGTGAAAATGTTGATGACATAAGAAATATGTTTCTTGCGCTAAGCAAAGATGTTAGGGTTGTTATCATCAAACTTGTTGGAATCCTTTATGACATATCAATGCTTTCAATACCTTTGTCTGATGCTGAGAAAAAATTTGTTGAGCAGGTGCGAGATATCCACGTGCCTCTTTCTGAAAGGCTTGGCTTTGACAAACTTAAGCTTTCACTTGAAGACAATGTGATAAGACTTTTTCACACTGATGAATATTTCAACCTTAAAAGAACTTTGGAAGCTGACAAAGAAAAGAATGAACTTCAGCTTAAACTTTCTGAGGAAAAAATTTCAGATATTTTGAAAGACCTTGGAATAAAAGGTGAAATTCACTATAGGCAGAAACACATTTCTTCAATATTTAAAAAACTCCACTCAAAAAACAAGCGTCTCACGCAGATATATGACCTTATGGCTATGCGTGTGATTGTCAACACGGTTGAGGAGTGCTATGCCGTTCTTGGACGAATACATGGGTTATATAGACCAATGCCAGGACGAGTGAAAGATTATATCGCAAATCCAAAACCAAATGGATATAAGTCACTCCATACAACAATCATTGTTGACAATCAACATCCTATGGAAGTGCAGATAAGAACGCACGAAATGCACCGCGAAAGCGAATTTGGTGTTTATGCGCACTGGCTGTATAAAGAGAAGAAGACAAAGAAAAGTGAGCTTGATCAGCGTTTTACCTGGTTTAGAGAGGTTGTTGAAAACGCGCAAAGCATGTCTGACAAAGAGTTTATCAATTCGCTTAAGTCTGACCTTTATGACGGTGTGATTTTGGTTCAAACTCCAAAGGGAAAGGTTTTTGAGTTTCCAGAAGGTGCAACGGCAATTGACTTTGCATATGCTGTGCATACTGGCGTTGGAAACTCTTGCGTTGGGGCAAAGATAAATGGCAAGATGCAGCCGATCACATCAGGGCTAAACAATGGTGACATAATTGAAATACTTACAAACTCTCATTCAAAAGGGCCATCAAGAGATTGGCTTAATTACGTCGCAACGTCAAGTGCTAGGTCAAAAATAAAAGCCTTTTTCAAGAATGAACTTAAAGAAGAGAACATCAAGTTTGGAAAATCAAGCTTGAACCTTTATATCCAAGAGAAAGGTCTGACCCTGGCTCAGGTTTTAAATGAAAAAAATCTGCAAGATACGTTAAACAGATATTCCATGAAAGATGTGGATGAACTTTATGCTGCAATTGGTTCAGGCAGTTTGACTTCCTCTCAAGTTGTTGGAAGAATTATAAACCAGCTTAACGGTGAAAAGAAGCAGGCGAAGCTTTCAGAGAATATTGTCCGCTTAAAGAAGAACAAGGAAGGTGTGCTGATTGATGGCGACAGCGGAATGCTTGTGCGCTTTGCTGGATGTTGCAATGCCATTGAAGGTGACGAAATAGTTGGATATATCTCTCGCGGCAAAGGCGTGACAATTCACAGGCATAACTGTCCAAATCTTAAATATCTTGAAAAAGAAAGACTTATCTGTGCAACCTGGCAAGAAAAAGAAGGGGCGTCTTTCCTTGCGAATATATGCGTAGTGGCAGATAAGATTGGAAATAGTGTAGCGAAGATCACCAATCTTTTGGCGAATCAAAAAATCAATTTAAAAGGTTTTGAGGCAAGAGAGAATAAAGATAATATCGTTTGTAACCTGGCAGTTGAAGTGAAGAACAGAGAAGATCTCAACAAGATTATGAATTCTATCAGGGCTATAAACAATGTTATTGAAGTGCAAAGGAGTGAAAGATGGTGAAGATAGAGTCAAATAAAACAGAATACATTCAAGAGTTTGAAAACCTTGCTGCTTTGTTTTGTGCGGAAGAAGAGCTTGATATAAAGCATACAGAAAGCGAAGATGAGGTGATTACAGAAGAATTTGAAGTTTGTCTTGCAGGCAAGAGTTTAGCCAAAAGTTTTCAATTTTCTCTTCAAGATAACTTAAGTGAACTTAGAAAGAAGAGCGTTAAAAAGCGTAAAGTCAAAGTTTATCTATATGACATGCTTTCTCTTGTTACTGGGAAAAGGTTGCCTTGGGGATCGCTTACTGGAATAAGACCAACAAAGCTTGCGCGCGACATGATTGAGAATGGTGAAGTTAAAGAAAGTGTTGTTGCTGAAGTTTTTGAGAAAGAGCTTAGGCTTAGTCACGACAAAGCAAAACTTATTCCGCTTATTTTGAAAAATCAGAAATGTATAATAAGAAATGATAATCTTGTGGATCTATACATAAACATTCCTGTTTGCCCAACAAGATGCTTTTATTGTTCTTTCATTTCAAACGAACTTAAAAAAGTTCAAAGCAAACTTGATCTATATCTTGACTGTCTTATAAAAGAAATCTCAGCAATACGAGATGTCATTGCAAGAAAGGCATACATTGTCAGAACGGTTTATATTGGCGGCGGCACTCCTTCAGTTTTAAGTGAAGCTCAACTTGACAGGCTTTTGAGTGAGCTGAATTTCAACGTGTCAGAGTTCACTGTTGAATGCGGCAGACCTGACACAATCACTGCGGGAAAACTTGATGTTTTGAAGAAATATGGCGTAACAAGAATTTCAATCAATCCTCAAACATTTTGTGAGGCAACGCTTAAGCGCATCGGAAGACCAACAAAAAATGCTCAAGTTTTGGAAGGATATTCTCTTGCTCTTGAGCGCGGCTTTGTTGTCAATATGGATGTTATCGCAGGGCTTCCTGGCGAGAAACTTGGGATCTTTAAAAGGACGATCAAAACCTTGCTTGAGCTTAATCCTGACAACATCACAGTTCACACTTTGTCGCTTAAAAATGGTTCAATTTTAAAAAGTGAAGGCGCAAGCGACAACGGCGTAGCAGCAATGGTTGACTTTGCTGAGAAAAGTCTTCTTGCAAATGGATATAAACCATATTATTTGTATCGTCAAAAACATCAACTTGGCGGACTTGAAAATGTTGGGTATTTCAGAGATGATAAAGTGTGCATATTTAATATTGACAGCATGGAAGAGACAAATTCAATTCTTGCATGCGGCGCTGGAGCGATGAGTAAAAGGATTTTCAACACAGAAAATCGAATTGAACGACAATCAAATCCAAAATTTATAGAAGACTATATTTCTCGCATTGATGAAATCGTGGAAAAGAAAAAAGAGTTCTATTTGAAATAATTACCTCTTGACAAATCCCTAATTTATGATATCATATATATGTAGGGAGGAAATATGGTTCAAAATCGATTTAAATTGAAAATAGAAATTGACGAAGAAGATATGACTCCCGCTATGCTTGAAAGAACAATAAAATTTGTGATAAAAGCAATCGCTATGGTTATTGATAAAGGTTTTGCGACAATGGAAGAACTTAAAGAATCTGGCTTTGATTTCATTTCTGGTTCTCAAATTGAAGAAATGGAAGAGCTGATTTTAGAAGAAATCTCTGAGCTTAGAGTGGAAAGAATACGAAAAATGACTCAATATCCTGTTCCACTTGCTGACGAGAATTTCAGCTATGTTGCTGAACCTCCAGCGCAAAATAAGATTTGGGTAAATGACGACGAAACAGTGAAGAGGCTTTTAGCG
>CAOKRZ010000050.1 GCA_948471335.1 uncultured Christensenella sp.
GAGAATGATCACAAATGGCTTGCCGCTTGCTTTCATTTCTTTAACGACGCGCTCTTCAGCTTCAACATAGCTTCCTCTTGCGATATCTGTGATTGAGCCGTCAGTTGTGACAAGAATACCGATTGTGCTGTGCTCATCGATGACCTTCTTTGTTCCAAGCTCAGCCGCTTCTTCAAAAGGAAGTTCTTCTTCTGACCAAGGGGTTTTCACAAGTCTTGGTTTGTCGCCTTCAACATGCCCCATAACGCCGCTGACAAGATAGCCAACGCAGTCAATCATTCTTACCTTCATATCAGCATTTGCAACCTTAATTTTGACAGCTTCATTTGGCACGAAATGAGGTTGAGTTGTCATGATTGTTTTGCCGTCTGCTGATTGAGGAAGCTCGTCAATCGTTCTGTCTTTTGTGTTTTTCTCTGTGATGTTTGGCACAACAAGTTTTTGCATAAACTGAGTGATGAAGGTTGACTTGCCAACGCGGACAGGGCCTACAACGCCAATATATATATCACCGTTAGTGCGTGTTTTGATATCATCATAGATTTCATATTTTTCCATATAAAATGCCTCCTTATGACACAACTATCATATGAAGGCATTTTTTCTCTTAGAACGAGATTTTAAATTTTATTCTTTATTTTCGTCTTCCACAACAATTTCTTCTTCTGGAGCAGCTTCCACTTGATCTTCGCTTATAATCTCCTCACCCTTTTTGTGGCAGAAAAATTTTTTAAGCTTGTCTTTGAAGCCAATCTTGTTTTCTGTGCCATGGAAAAGTCGATAGATATTTGCGTGATGCCTGATGTAAGTAAGGACAATCATTGCCCACAAGATTGCGGTGATGACCGCGGTCATCCAAACTTCGCAAGTTGCTGTAAGCCAAGCAAAAATTGTGTAAGCCGCCGCCAAAGCAGTGAGATACATAAATGACGCAACTGAGCCATAGTCCATAAAATACAAAACCGTTGCGCAAACAAAGAACCAGATTATCCCCACATACCAAAGCTCTGAGAAGAGAAAAATTCCCGCAAAGCATGCGACACCTTTGCCGCCTTTAAACTTGTTCCAAACTGGAAAGTTGTTTCCAAGAAGGATGAAAGCACCCGAAACCCAGAAAGCAAGTTGAGAATATGGCGCTGGAGTGACAATTTTGCACACAAGCGCGGTCAGCCCTGCTTTGACGATTTCAGCAACAAATGTAAAAAGCGCATATTTGAACCCAAAATTTCTCAGCATGTTCATAGTTCCAGGATTGCCACTGCCAAGCTTAGTTATGTCTTTATGTCCAAAGAACTTTGATACGAGTTTTGAAAAATTGATTGTTCCTATAAGGTAGGAAACAAGACAAATGATCACAAAAATGTAGATTATATTCATTCTTTGTCCTCCTTACCTCTGATTATAAGCCTTATTGGCGTGCCAGAAAAGTCAACTCTTTCTCTGAACTTGTTTTCAATATATCTGCTGTAAGAAAAGTTGATAAGCTTTGGATCACTGACAAACAAAACAAAGGTTGGAGGATTTGTTGACACCTGTGTAACAAACTTTATCTTTGCGCGTCTTCCCGCATGAGCTGGAGGCTCAAAATTAAGTATCGCGTCATGAAGCATATCATTCAAAAGCCCTGTGGTAATTCTCTTGCATGCGTTCTCGTAGACATATTCGACCTTTTCCATAATCTGCCCAGTGCTTGCACCTGTGAGCGCAGAAACATAGATCGTTTGAAAATATTTCATGAAAGACAAGTCCTCTTTCAGCATTGCTTCAAAAGCATTTTTGTCTTTTGATTTGATATCCCACTTGTTAACAACAATAACGCTTGGCTTGCCAGCTTCGTGAACGTAACCCGCAACACGAACGTCCTGTTCTGACAGTCTTTCGCTGCTTCCGTCAACAACGATAAGCACAACGTCAGCGTCATCAATTGCAGACATAGTTCTAAGAACACTGTAACCTTCAATCGACTGTTGCTCAACCCCTCTTTTTCTTCTAAGCCCTGCCGTATCGACAAGCGCATAGTCTTTTTTGTTATATCTAAATGGCACAAATATACTGTCACGTGTTGTCCCTTCAATTCCGCTGACAACAACCCTTTCTGTGCCAATAAGACGGTTTACAAGACTGCTTTTGCCAACATTAGGTCTGCCTACGATTGCAACTTTTGTGGCTTTAACGCTTTCACCTGCAACTTTTGGGAAATGCGCAACAATTGCGTCAAGAATGTCACCTAAGCCTTTGCTTTGAAGCACTGAAAGTGGCATTGGCTCACCAAGACCTAAGCTGTAAAACTCATAAGTGTTTTCAACTTCAAACTTATCAAGCTTGTTGACAACAAGCACAACTGGCTTTTTTGTTCTTTTTAAAACTGATGCAACGTCTTCGTCGTTGAGAGTTATCCCACTTTGCCCGTCAACGATAAAAACAATCACATCGCTTTCACGCATAGCTATTTCTGCTTGCTTTTTGATATCATTTTGAAAAACGTCTTCACTTCTTGGATCAAGTCCCCCAGTGTCGACAAGCAAAAACTCATGCCCACACCATTCAGCATCGGCGTAAATTCTGTCTCTCGTTACGCCAGGCGTGTCATCCACAATCGATATTCTTTTTCCGCAGATTTTATTGAAAAATGTGCTTTTGCCAACATTTGGTCTTCCAACAACTGCAACAATTGGTTTTGCCATGCTTTAATGATAACACATTTAAAGGTTTTTAACAACCTTTTAAAATAAAAATATTTTCTCATTTGCATTTTTTACAGTCACTGTTGCATCGACCTTTGTATGGGCAACCTTTTTTCTTTCTTATATACTTGCAAATATATACAATTGCGCATATGACGATAACGACTGCAATTATAACAAAAAAGACTTTCCAAAAACCGAATACTTCAATTGCGCGCGCAATGTTAAACACGCTCATCGCGACAAAGTATGCAACAAAAAGCTCGATGACAATTCCAATAAACGTCCACTTCTTTCCAATCTCTTTTGACAGAACTGATGTCGTGGCAAGACAAGGAAAATACAAAAGCGCAAAAACAAGATAGGAAATAACGGCAGCCGGACTTGTGAAAAAAACTGCACTTGAAGGATCTTTGATTGAGTTTTGAAGAAGGCCTTCACTTGCTTCGTCCACGTGGTTGAACATTGCAATTGAGGAGACGATAACCTCTTTCGCGATAAGCCCCGCAATGAGCGCTGAAACAAGCCCCCAACTTCCAAATCCAAGCGGAATGAAAATTGGCGCCAAGATTTTGCCAAGGCTTTCAAGCATGCTTACATCTCCCGTTTTTGGCACGTAAGAAAATGTAAAAGAAAAGTTGCCTAAGATCCAAACAATGACATTCATTGAAATGATAAGCGTGCCGACGCGGATAAGAAAGAGTTTTACGTTGTCAAAAAGCACAGAAACAACCCGATTAAAACTCATAGCCCTGTATGGCGGAAACTCAAGAATAAAAGTTTGTTCTTTGCTTTTAAGAAAAGTTTTTTCGAGGATATAACTTAACGCTATCGCAACGATCACTCCAAGAAGATAAAGCCCCATGATCACAAAGATGTTGTTTGCACCGAAAAATGCACCTCCAAGCACAGCATAGATTGGAAACTTTGCGCTGCAGCTCATGTACGGCGTCAAAAGCCCAGTCTTAATCTTTGAGTTTTTATCTTCCATGTTTCGCGCCGTCAAAACAGCCGTCGTTGAGCAGCCAAAGCCCATTAAAAGCGTGTATACACTTTTGCCCGATAGCCCAACCTTGCCTAAAATATCTTCAAAAACGAATGCTATGCGGGAAAGATATCCACTGTCTTCAAGAATGGAAAGAAAGAGAAACAAAAGCGCAACTTGTGGCAAGAAGCCAAGGATTGATCCCAGCCCGCCAACAATGGCGACCTCAAAAAAACTCACAATCGCACTTTCTGCGCCAAAGAGTGAAGAAAGCCACGATAGTAATGGCGCGAAGGCTTTATCAAGAAGAAAGGACAGTCCGTCACTGCACCAACCACCAATTGAAAAGAATGTCAAATAGAACGCAAGTGCCAAGAAGGCAAGAAAAATTGGGAAGGCAAGAAAGCGGTTCATAATGATTCTATCAAACTTGCTTCTTCCATACACTTTGCCAGCTGACGTAATGCAAGAAGAAATGATCTCGTCGATATATTCATATCTTGCCTTTGCCACCTCTTCCACTTTGTCAGGAAGTGAGTTTAAATCAAGCTTAAATTTCTTTGCAATGCTTTCGTCTTTTTCAAGAAGTTTGATTGCATAAAAGTTTTCGAGGCTAACGTCAACTTTGCCACTCACAAAACTTTTGTCAAGATTCAATTTCTTAATGTAAGGAAGTTCTTTCTTATTAACACTTTTTTCTGCAGAAATAATGACTTCGTTAAGTTTTTCAAGAGTGCTTTTATCCCTTGCATTTATTGGCACAACTTTAATGCCCAAAAGGTTCTCAAGCTTTTTGTAGTCAATTTTGTAAATCGGTTTTTTATCAATTTGATTAACTGCCAAAATGACATTCGCGCCAAGTTCTAAAAGCCCAAGCGTGAGATATAGATTTCTTTGCAGATTGCTTGCATCGCAAATGTTGACAACAACCCTTCTGGAATCTTTTAAGATATAATCAACAGCAACCTTTTCTTCATAGCTTAGGCTTGTCATAGAATATATTCCAGGCAGGTCAACGATGTTGATTTCTTGTCCCTTAAAAGTATATCTTCTTGCCTTCTCTTCAAGCGTCACACCATGCCAGTTCCCCACATGTTCATGCGCGCCGGTAAGAGAATTGAAAAGCGTAGTTTTGCCGGTGTTGGCGTTGCCAACGAGATTCACATTTATCATCTTTCCACCGCCCTATCTAATAAAAATATTCTCAGCCACACTTGAGCGAAGCGACAAAGTATACCCACGGATTTCAACAAGAAAAGCTTTCCCAAGCAGCGACTTTCTCACCGCACGGACTTTTTGTCCAGAAGTGAAACCCAGGTCAAGAAGGCGGCGCTTTATTTTTATCGGCGATTTTTCATCAATCTTTTCAATTTGATAAGTTTTGCCAAACTTGGCATTTTTGAGAGTTAACATACCAAAATTTTACTATCGATTCAATATATAAATGACAAAATTTGTAAATCTGTTTGCTTTTAACGAAAATTTTGTGCTACAATATAACATAAGGAGAAAAACTATGAAGTGTATATATTGTGGTTGCGAAGAACATAAAGTTCTCGATTCAAGAAATTCAGATGAAACAAATTCAATAAGAAGAAGAAGGGAATGCGCAAACTGTGGCAAGCGTTTCACAACTTATGAAACAATTGAAACAACACCAATCCTTGTTGTTAAAAACGACGGTTCAAGACAAGCTTTTGATGCAAACAAAGTTAAAAAAGGAATCATCATTGCTTGTGAAAAGCGCCCTGTCAGTGCAACTCAAATTGATCAAATCGTTGCAAACGTTGAAAAGGCAATTCAAAACCGCCTTGTTCAAGAAATCAAATCTTCAGAAATCGGCGAAATGGTTATGGAACAACTTAAGAAACTTGATGACGTTGCATACGTTCGCTTCGCATCAGTTTATCGCAAGTTCACCGACCTGACATCATTTAAAAAACTTCTTGATGAGATCTAAGATTTGGCAGAAAAATAAACCAATCCTATAAATTTGTTGCAAATTAAAACAGCGATATATAATCGCTGTTTTTTATATTAAAATGGAAATTTTAGTCTTCTATTCCCAACAAATAATCAGTTGTTACATTAAAGAATTTGGCAAGTATGATAAGATTATCACCAGTAATATCCCCCTCATCTCTTTCCCAACGCCCTAAAGAGGAATCACTTATACCGATAATTTTACTCAAAGCTTGCATAGATAAGCCCTTTTCTTCTCTTAATTCTTTTAATCTTATTGCAATTTTTCTTTTCATATTTATATTATACCCGTTTTTGGGTTAAAAATACTTGACTACCCGTATATTGGTATATTATAATTATACCCGTATACTGGTAGTATAAAAATTATTGAAGGAGAAAAATATGTTCGGAGAAAGATTGAGAGAAGTAAGAAAAGAAAGAGGAATAAAGCTAAAAGAAGTTGCAAATTTTTTGCAAGTCTCTATAACAACTTACACAAGATATGAAATCGGAATAAGAAAGCCGTCTTTAAAAAAACTAGTTGCTTTATGCAAATATTACGACGTTAAAGCCAACTACCTTTTGGGGCTTGAAGATTAAAAAACAAAAAAGTAACAACAATCGTTGTTACTTTTTCTTATCATCGTCATTTGAAAGAATGTATGGATTTGTTGGCATAACCTGCCCGCGGATTTCAACAAGGATGGTATCTTCGCCAATTTTTGAAATGCA
>CAOKRZ010000051.1 GCA_948471335.1 uncultured Christensenella sp.
CTGTTTTGACGCTACTTTCAGCGGGTGCGTTTTTTGCGCTGGGTTGGTTCAGGGTTCTGTCAATGACTGCTGGGCTTATCGTTGCAGTTATCATTTTGATAATTGGGGCAGCAGGTGAATACATTTTGCTTTCAAATAGAAAGCCAAAGAAAGAAGCCGCGCCAGTCAAAAAAGAGGATGGTCAGCTTGCAACAAATTTGGCGGCATTGCGAATAGGATTCAATGCAATCAAAGATGAGCTTGCTTCAACTGAATGCGCGACATTTAACGAAGAAGAATTTGAAAAAGAAAGTTCTATTCTTGCAGAGATGAAGACAGAGCTTGCAGTTTTAAATCAAAAGCTTATTTCAAAAAGCCGTGAACTTGAAGAAAGTTATGATAGACAAGAGATTCTTGAAAAAGAATATGATGAAATGCTGCAAAGAAAAGATCAAACATCCCAGAAAGAGATGATCCTTATAAAAACGAAAGAGTTTCTTGATAAGGCAAAAGAGAATGTTTCAACGCGTTTCTCAAAGCCATATAAAGAGGCATTCAACAAAGTGTTTGAAGCTGTGGCAGGGGACAAGAATGGCAAAATTTCAATTGATTTAAATTTGAAAGTGACTGAAAATTCACCAAGCGGAGAGAAAGAATTTGAATACCTAAGTCAAGGCTATCGTGATGCGATTTCAATTTGTCAGCGTTTTGCACTTCTTGAAACGATATATAAAAAAGAGAAGCCTTTTGTCCTTCTTGATGATCCTTTTGTCAACCTTGACGAAGAGAAAGTCAGTGTAATGTCAAAGATAGTCAATGACTTTGCAAAAAGCTATCAAACAATATATCTTTATTGTCATGAAAGAAATGAAATAAAATGAAAAGGAGGGGATTTTCCTTCTTTTTTGTTTGAGATGCACTGAAATCTTAAAAAAAATGATTTTTTTTTGAAATTTAGTTGATTTTTGATAAACTTTTTGCTATAGTTATAAAGCAAACATTGATTTACGCATATAATATATGTGTGACTCACAATTTGCGGGAATGGCTTAGTGGTATAGCGCAACCTTGCCAAGGTTGAGGTCGCGGGTTCGATCCCCGTTTCCCGCTCCATTCTAACAACGCTTGCATCTCAAGCGTTGTTTTTTGTTGTCTGGCGGGGGATCTCACCCGCTTCGCGGTCGGAAGCATGGCAGGGGAGCGTGCGTGCTTCGGTCACTGGCAAATAAATTGCTGAGCGATCTCCATTTCTAGCCCCATTTAAAAACGCTTGAAAGATAAGCGTTTTATAGTTAATGACAAAATATACATACGTCAGTATTTCATTCTAATCATCAAAAAGTTTACATTATCATTTTTCAATGCTATAATATTCTCTAGGAGATATTAATGAAAAATATTTTTGATTTACAAACAATAGATGAAGCAGTTGATTTTTATCAAATTAATAAAGAATACAAACAAAGAGCATACGAGTGTATGGGGAAAATTGTTTCTAATGATTTTTTGAAAGAAAATTTCATGATGATTTTTGATATCCTCTATCTCAAAAAAAATAATGAATTTAGAAAACTCTGGGAAATAGACAAAACGGAAGAATTATTTGGACAAAATGCTGATATTTTTTCAACAAACCTAATGATTTTAATGGGCGCAAAATTTCATCAAAAAAATATGGAAACGCTAAAATTTACGAATGACCAAATAGAGCTGCACAAAAAAAGAGTAAAGGAATGCTTTTTAAATGATTTGGAAAATAGGAAACTTTTAGGCGTAAGAATTTCTCAGATGCTTTGGGCTTCTTACTTCATAAATGCAAGTATAATTGAAGTTGGGACTTTGCAATTCGAATATGATGATGCAATTGGAAAAATCAAAATTCACATTCCTGCTCAAATAAAACTGGATTTTAATGAAGTTAAAAACTCAATTGAAAATTCAAAAAAGGCAATATATAAATATTTTCAATTAGAATATCCTACCTATGTATGCAATAGTTGGCTTTTAAGCAAACAATTGTTGCCTTTACTGGACGACAATTCAAATATTAGAAAATTTCAAACCTTGTTTAACATAGAAGAAGGCAATACTTGCAACAAGGACATTTTAAATTTCGTTTTTAAAGTAAAAGAAAATTCAGAATTAACTTTACTACCAGAAGAGACTTCGTTGCAAAAGAAAATAAAAGAAGAACTTCTCAAAGGAAAAGATTTTAAATTAGGGGAAGGAAAATTAAATATTAAAATATAGCTTTTAAAATTAATTAATGAACTACAAATAAAACTATCTCATACAAAATATAACGATTCACGTTTTCCGCTCCATTCTGACAACGCTTGAAAGACAAGCGTTGTTTTTTTTGAAATTATATTAAAATAGATTGGAAAATTTTTAAAATATGATATACTTTTTTTGAGGATAGATTTATGAATAAAACAGTTATTGTTACAGGTGGGGCAAATGGGTTAGGCTTGGAGCTTGCAAAAGTTCTGAGCGCGAATGATTTTGAGGTTTGTATTATTGATAATGACGAAAAAGCGCTTGCGAAAATTGCAAAAAAGTTCAAACAAACTTTCAAATTATTTAATGGCAATGTCGCTGATGAGAAGTTTGTTGCAAAAACTGTGAAGGAAATAACTAAAAATAGCGGAGGGATTTTCGCCCTTATAAACTGTGCGGGATCGCCGTCTTTTAAAATGCCAACAGAATATACAAGCAAAGATGTAGATTTATGTTTGGAAGGTCTTAAGGGTATGATTTTTTGTTCTACTCACGTGTTGAAGCAAATGGAGGTGAGCGGTGGCAAGATAATCAACATTATGTCTTCTGCTGCGCTTAGAGGCAATAAACAAGAAGCGGCTTATTGTGCGACGAAGTGGGCAGAAAGGGGATATACAGAAAGCCTTAAAGCTGCTTATGCAGGAACAAAAGTTCAGATCTTTGGAGTTTATCCTGGTGGGATAAATACAAATTTCTATAAACATTCCAGAGATTATGTTTCTATGGAGAAACAGCAGACTTTTATGCCTGCAAAAGATTTGTCAGAAGTGATTTATGAAAACATTTTCACAGATAAAAAACTTGTGGTTGAAGACCTTATTATAAACAGAATAAAATAATTACCTATTTTTTTGAAAGCACATTTGTTTGAAGCAAATGTGTTTTTTTTATGAAATCAGTTTAAATTTCGATTGGAAAATATTTGAAGTGTGATATAATCTTCTCAAGAGGATAAAGGCATGATTATATTTATTACTGGCAAATCAGGCTCTGGCAAGTCAACTTTGGCAAGGCAGCTGGCTGAAAAAATGGGATACAAATATGTCGATGTTGACAGCGTTGGACATGGCGTTTATAATATTCCTGGCATTTTGGAGCAAGCGGAAAAATTGTTTGGAAGAGACATTTTTGATGAAGACGGAGCTTTCAACAGGAAAAAGCTTGGACAAATAGTTTTTCAAGAAAGACATTCTGAGCGTATCAAAGACTTCAGTGATCTCACTTGGCACTACATGCAAATTGAAATTGACAAACTTTTGAAAGAGAACGAAAACATTGTTTTAGACTGGATTTTATTCCCACATACGAAATACTGGAATATGCTTGCGTATAAGATTTTGGTGAAACCTGCCAGCGACGAACTCAGGTTTAAAAAGCTGCTTGAAAGAGACAATGTCAAACTTGAATACTTGAAGCTTAGAGATAAGGCAAGCATTGAATACAACGAAAGTGATTTCAACTATATTATCGTGAATGATTATGTGGAAGAGAAGAATAAGACTCATATCAAGCATATTCAAGAGCAGATTGAAAAAACAATCTGTTTTGAAGTGCTTGGCACAAAAAGTCCATTCGCACTTGCTGACTCTGCCTGCCCATCATATTTCTTGACAATTGGGAAAACTAGAATTTTGCTTGATTGTGGAAGTGGTTCGCACAGATTTTTTGATATGAAAAAATTAGACAATTTAAATATAATCATTTCGCATTTGCATAGAGATCACTATAATGATTTGTATAACTATATGTATACTGCGTATTCATTGAAAAATTTGGGACGTTTGAAAGAGAAGATGAACATCTATCTGCCATGCTCTCCAGCAAGCATTGTTGACGACATAAAGTCAGAGAAGTTGACTTACTCAAATGTCTACACTTTTGACAATACAACCAAACTTAATTTAGGGGAAGCAACACTTGAGTTTCTTGATATCTCTCATTCAAACGAAATGGATTGCTATGCAATCAAAATAAAAGCCAGCGGTAAGCAAATTGTTTACACAGGTGACCTTTCATATTCAAATAAAGAAAGGCTTGCAAAGTTTGCAAAAGGTTGTGATGTTTTTATTAGTGAGTCAAGCTTTCTTAAAGGATATAATTTCCCAGAGATAAACTCACATATCACAGCAGCTCAGGCAGCAGCAATGGCAAAGGAAGCAAAGGCGAAGAGGCTGATGCTTACACACTTTTGGGCAGAAGAAGATGTGGCAAATTATTTGGCAGAAGCTAAAGAAGTTTTTGATAACACTATAGCTTTAAAAGAGCAAGACAAATTTTATTTATAAGGAGAAAATTATGAAAATAGGATTTTATGCAGGAAGTTTTGACCCTTTCACAATAGGCCATTTACACATTGTGAAAACTGCAAGTGAGATTTTTGATAAAGTTATTGTCGGAATTGGAGTTAATCCAAAGAAGACAAGAAAATATGATAAAAACAAAATGAAAGCGGCAATTGAGGCTTTGATGATTGAAGAAAAGATCTCAAACGTTGAAGTGATTTTGTTTGACGGTTTGACCGCTGACGTTGCAAAGGATTACGGAACTACCTTTTTGATCAGAGGCGTGCGAAATGGCATAGACTATGATTTTGAAGAAAACCTTGCGCTTATAAATGAAGAGCTTTCTGGCATTGACACAATTTATGTTCGGGCGGGTGCTTTTGGTGCAGTTTCTTCAAGCATGGTTTACGAACTTATCAAAAGAGGGAAGGATGTTTCAAAATATCTGCCTTCAAAAATTTATAATGTTGTTAAAGAGTCAAAATAGTCAAAAAAGTGGATTTTTAATGGATTTTTCATAAATCCATTTTTTGTTGCTTTTGAGGTGCGTTTTGTGGTATAATAATAAAGCCAACTTCTAAAGGAAAATGAAAATTTAATTTAGGAGGTATCAATTCAGAATTGACGAATAGGGCGCTTTTTAGGTTTTTAACTTATGCCCTTAAAATTAAATTTGTTTGAAGTGTTTGAAACAACTTTAAGGCAATTCTGGTCATTATGGATTTAAAAATAACAAAGCCAAAGCGTGTTATCGTTGAGATCACAGACAAGTGTAATTTCAGATGCAAACACTGCTTTGCAAACAAAAACGACTTGGAGCTTAGTTTTCCAAGCTGGAAGAAAATTTTTGAAAATATTGTTAAAGAAAAAGTTCAAAGTATAACAGTAACGGGAGGAGAACCGCTGCTTTACAGAGAGCTGTTTTCTCTGCTTGAATCGTTGCATATAAGAAAAACAATCTTGACACTCGACACCAATGCATCACTTATAAATGAAAATAATATTAAGCTCATAGAAAAATACTTTAAGAAAGTTAGAGTATCTTACTATGGGATTAATAGAAGTTGGCACGCAAACACAAATTCTATGGCTTTTGATGAAGGGCGCTTTAAAAATTCGCTGAAGCTTCTTTGTGACAGCAAGCTCTTCGTGCAAGTGAAAATTCCTTTATTCTCAAACAATGTCAAAAGGATCAATCAAATGCTTGACAGTTTGAAGGAATTTGAGATAGATGAAATTGTTCTTATCCCAATCATTCCTGTTGGTAAAGCGAAAAATTTATCAGGACTAGTTGGCTCAAGAGATGCAAAACGTCTCATTAAAGACTATGGAGACAAGGCAAGAAACATCAAGGTTTTCAGGTGGGTTAAAGGCAAGCACTTCCTTATCAGAAGCAATGGGAACGTTATTCTGCATCCGCCGTTTGGAAGGGAAGAAACAATCCTTGGAAATGCAATGGATAGACCGATTGGGCAGCTTTGGGAAAGAGTTCCAGAGAAATACAAGCAGATAAATTTAGATTTTACGTCAGATTTGTCTGGGCTTAGTTAAGTATATATGCAATGAAAATAAAAATTTCAAAAATAAAGGGCAGCAAAAGCGGTTTATGCTTTTGCTGTTTTTTTCTGTCTAAAAGTCAAGAAATTTTGTGGTTGACACAAAGAATGTACTTTGAGAATATAAATAAATATAAAAAACAGCAAATTTCATTGACAAAAGCGGGCGCAGTGTGATATATTGTTTTTGTTCGATGCGATTTGGTACCATAGCCAAGCGGTAAGGCAAAGGTCTGCAAAACCTTCATTCCCCGGTTCAAATC
>CAOKRZ010000052.1 GCA_948471335.1 uncultured Christensenella sp.
CCAGTAAAAAGCATTCTTCCAAGCCAAGAACGGATGTAAGTCTCGTTCTGATCCTTTGAAAATTGCCTAAGCCAGTCAACAAGCGAAAGTGAAACATTGTCAAAAAGTTCGTCATATTTTTGAGGAAGATAGCTTTGCTTGATTGTTTTTCCAATGCGAATTTCTCCGCTGTCAGCTTGTTCTTTTCCAGACAAAATATTGAAAAGTGAGGTTAAAATTTGATTATTTTTTGCAAAAAAGACAACTTTTTGACCTTTTTCAATGTTAAATGAAAGTTTGTTGAACATTCCTTTCTTGCATAGATTTTCAATTTTTACGATCTCTTTTCCAGCTTCTTGAGTGAAATCGAAATTGATGTAAGGGTATTTTCTTGAAGAAGGTTTGAGGTCTTCAATTGTGAGGCGTTCAAGTTCTTTCTTTCTGCTTGTCGCTTGTTTTGATTTTGATGCATTTGCAGCGAAGCGAGCGATGAAGTCTTTAAGTTCTTTCGCGCGCTGCTCAGCTTTTTTGTTTTGATCTTTTTGTTGTCTCAAAAGAAGTTGGCTTGACTCATACCAGAAATCATAGTTTCCGATGAACATGTTGATTTGGCCATAGTCAACATCGCAGATGTGAGTGCAGACTTTGTTAAGGAAGTGACGGTTGTGTGATACGATGATGACAGTGTTTTCAAAATCCAAAAGGAAGTTTTCAAGCCAACGTACTGTTTTGAAGTCAAGGTTGTTTGTTGGCTCGTCAAGCACAAGAATGTCAGGGTTGCCAAAAAGCGCCTGCGCAAGAAGAACTTTGACTTTAAGCTTTGGGTCGACCTCTGCCATTAGGCTGAAATAAAGCTCTTCATTTATTCCAAGGTTTTGAAGAAGGCTCTTCGCTTCAGCTTCTGCTTCCCAGCCACCAAGCTCAGCAAACTCAGTTTCAAGCTCGCCAGCTTTTATTCCATCTTCCTCATTAAAGTCAGGTTTCATATAAAGTGCGTCTTTTTCTTTTTGAATTTCCATAAGTCTTTTGTGACCAAGAAGAACTGTGTCAAGGACGGTTTCATTGTCAAAAGCATTTTGATTTTGCGCAAGCACGCTCATGCGTTCACCAGTAGTGATTGAAACTTCGCCTGTGTTTGGCTCAATTTCGCCAGTCAAAATCTTCAAAAACGTCGATTTTCCTGCACCGTTTGCGCCAATTATGCCATAACAGTTGCCTTTAACGAACTTTAAATTGACATCTTTATACAGCGTTCTTCCGCCAAAAGAGAGTGAAATGTTGGTTGCTTGAATCATGATTAAATTTTCTCCTAAAAATATATTTTCAAATTTGATTTTAATATAAAATGAATTATTTGTCAATCTAAAAATGCAGTGGAAATTAAAAATTAAAAAAATATAGCAAAAAAATAGAAAAAAATTAAAAAATTAATTAAAAAATATTAAAAAAAATAAAAAACAATTTTTTAATTATTTTTTTATTCAAAATAAAATGCAAAAAAATAATTTAGTAAATATTTTTTTATATTTATATAAATAATATAATTAAACGACATTATGTGATTTTTATTTGCTTTTTTCGCGCGGAAAAATTATAATAGAATTGTCTATTACAGTCAAACTTTTCGATTTATTTAAGAGGTGAAAGTTATGAAAGAAAAAAAGAAAAGGGTTAAACCTGAAGGTGGAAGTAAATGGGCTGTTTGGAAGACCATTGTTATTGTCTTCTCATCAGTTATTGCAGTTGTTGGTGCAACTGTTCTTGGAATATATGCGACAGGTGGCTTAAACACAGAAAATGTTGCCCCTGCCGATATTTCTTTTGTGCTTGATGAAAATCTTTATAATTCTTCAACAAATCAATTTGAAATTTCTGGAGTAGAGCAATTTTCTCTCACAATCACTTCTTCAACTGAATATGTCACTGAAACAGAGATTGAACTTTCTTTCACAGGATACTCTTATGAAATTCCAGCCGATGGCTTAATTTCAGACAGAGTGATAACCATTCCAAAAAATGTCACTTTGGGAAAACCTTTCACAGTTACTCTTAATAAATCTCAACTTAACGATGGTACATATTGGATAACGGGTGGAATTTCAAACCTCGTTGCAAAATCAAAATCTTCAAATCATGATCTTAGAGAAATTCGAACACGAATTGCAGTTGATGTGCCAGTTTATTCAACAACAACAGTGCTTTGCGACCGCGACGGAAAAGCGCTTGGCAAAAACGAAGTTGTTGTCAATTCAGATTTCACTGCAAAGACAATTTTCTATCCAGAAAACAGTGCATATCTTTTCTCAGATAATCTCAATGCTGCAATTGCAAATAAAAGAACAAGAGAAAGCTTCTATGACAAAAGAGGAAACGTAACTTTTGTTTATGGACAAGATCCATATTTCAGTGCTGACGTAATGTCAGTTGGCAACAGCCTTCTTTCTTATTCATTCCGTTATGCAAAGGATCAACTTGAAACTATCGCTTCTCTTTCTGGTGCAAACTTCTCTGGCGAGTCACTTTACAGCGAAATCGTGAGAACACTTTCTCAAAATGAAAGCTTAGCCGTAACAAATGTAATCGATTTTGAAATTGTTAAGGCGTCAGTTGGTCAGTTTACAGTTGGCACTTCAAAAGTCAACAACATGGTAAGCGGACAAAGATTTAAGCTTAGTGTCAATGACAGCTCTCAATCTGATGCGTATATTGGCGCTAAAATCACTTCGGCTGGAGAAAATCAACCTCTTGACAGCTTGTTAGGGAATATCGGTTTAAGAGTTGTAAGAGAAGGCAAAACAGAAGTTCCTCCTTCAGAGTTTACACTCACCGGAGGAAGAACAATAAATATAAATGGAAAAAATTATATTCTTCCAAATGAAGCCCCAAATCCAAATAATTCGAATTGGGATTTCTTCACAAACTCAAATGGCAATTTCATAATTGAAGTGGTGCTTCTTCTTGAAAGCACAGAAAATGTAGGGGAATATGAGATTTTCAATAACGAAGTTCATAACATTGAGCTTCCTGTTCAAAGAAAATCTAGCAATGAATTTTCTTGGCTTGATTTAACTGATCTTGTTGCAACTTTGAAAATGGTTGGACAAAATCCAGAGCCTTTAAGAATTTCTCTTGCGGACAGATTGTCAACCTTTGACAATGTCAAACTTTTCGCATACTTTGGCTCAAGCTCAACTCAAAATATTATTAATGAAAACTATCTTGATATGATGGCAGCTGGAGACTATCGCTTCGGCTCAACAAGATATATGATTCCTCTCACAGGTTTTGATTTCTTGGTGGAAGGCGAAGGTGAGTTCGAAATTTTTGCAGCCACAATCAAACAAGGAATAAATGGCCCCGAAATGCAAGGCAAGCAATATGTTCTTGATCAAGTGCTTGCTGACTCTCTCAAAGTGATCGTGACAAAGTCACTTCATGACGGATCAATCGTTTCAGGTAGTGGAAATATTTCTGTCAGCGGCGCTCCAGCTGAAGGCGACATATTTGTTGCTGAAGGGGCGAGTGACGAAATCAGACTTTCTTTTGAAATTGCAGACGACTCAATCCTTCTCATTCGTGACGCGATAAACGCAGGCACACTTTCAATGAAGGTTTATGATGACTATGACAATGACATCACAACATATTTTGAAGGTGCAACAAGGCCAAATCGTGTTGATGCGAACCTCAGCTATACTTTGACTGTCAATCCATTGCTTCTTTTGGAAGATGATGTAAGAGTTGCAAAAGTCATGCTTACAGAAAGCGGCTCAGGAATTTCTTGGGAACGCTCTGTTGGAGGAAGAATTGTTAAGATTTATTCTCCAAGAGTGAAAAGCGTTGAAACAACTGAAGGCTGGCCAAATGCAAATGTCGTGATCAATCAAACTATAAATTCTGATGGCGATTTTGTCCCTTCAGTTCAAGTGGGAACAAATTCTCCAGTTTTGCTTAACACGTTTAAAGCTGCTCTTAGAAATTCTATCATTATTTATGACCAACACGATAAGACAACAACATTGACAAATTGGAGCCTTGATTCTTCAAACAGAAATGTAGTTCTCATTGATGCTGACGGAAAAGGTTTCACTGTTGCTGGCAACGCTGAAGAAGTCACAATAACTCTTAAATATGGCACTCAATCATTGGGAGAATCTTTCATATTGAATGTAAGCTCAGAAGGAATTCAAACTTATAAATACGCAACAAGTGAAGATATAAACTCCAAAGTTATGTCAGATGAAACCGAACTTGATAACATGATAAGTGTCACCAAGTATGGCTCAAAAAATGGAGTGATCACTCTTGGCGACCTTGTTCAACTTTTCTATGTTGAAAAAGATGGACAAAAGAAAACTTTTGAAAACTTCCAATTTGTTTTCGATTCAACCTATCTCGATACGCTTGCTTATTCTTCAAACATGATAGAACTTTTCGGAAAAGATGGAATGATCGATGCGGGGATTGGCGATTTGACAAACGCTGCACAAATCAAAAATGCTCTTGCAAATCTTGATGTAAAAACTCTTAAAATAAATTACAACTTTGCTCAAGCGCACACAATTGGACTTAGAATCGTTGATAAAAAAGGCACAGGCGCTGTTAACATCGCGTTCCAATTGACAATTTCACAAAATGCAAAAATGCCAATAGAAGTTTCAATAAACAATGCTTATGCAGCAGATGCAGTTGATCTTTCAGGCATTGAAGCAAGCTATGAGGATACAAAATCTTCAAAAACTCTTGATAATATTTTAATTGAAGCAATCGCTTCAACAGGCAACAAACTTTACATCGTTGAAACAAGTGATGGTTATGAACTTTCTGAAACATCAAGTAATTTCGGATGGGTTACAGATCTTGGCGAGTTGTGGTTTGAAGATTTCTGGAATGAAACAGATAAAGACTTCAAGCTGAACATTTATCCTGAAGGAATCAAAAATTCGTTTGCACTTAAAACAACAATCAATCTGACAGTTTTCAGAAATGTTAAAGTTGCAGTTCACGGCGAAATGATTGTTACTGCAGCGACACCAGTTATAGATGTTATAAAGGTTTCAAGAATTAAGGGTGATAAGACTCTTCCAACGCCATCATACAATTTATTAAGCACAAACAATGATCTTGCGATTAATGATGACGGAAACATCTATGTCAACAATCAAGTTTCATTTGAATATGGACAAAAATCAAAGATATACAGAAATATTTCAGTTTCAATTAAGGGACACGTTGTCGGAACAACTGAAATTGAATGTAAGCTTGGCTTTGATTTTGATACTTTTGCCAAAAGCTTGACTCATAATGAAATCATTGATGGCGAAACAAAAACATACGTGGCAACAACTGTTTCTGACGGAATCTTTGAATATATCTATCTTCCATTTGGTGGAACTGGCTTGAATGCAGTGACTTGGGACTGGAATTTCTCTTCAGCGCTTGCTGGCAGTAGCAGTCTTGCAATTGAAAGATTTGATCAGCTTCATACAAACGAGATATATAGAGTAAGGACAAATCTCTATACAGTCGATGGAACAACTTTGATGTTTGACCCTGACAACAACAGAATGATAAATCATCCTTTGTATGGATATGACAACAAAGCAGCATACATAATTTTCCAAATTAGACAAGGCGCAAACAGCCACACTGTTGCAAGCTGCATCGTGCCTGTGATCATCTCACACGCAAGCACAACTGGTGAGTTTGTAAGATATGGCTCACAAGACCTTGCAAACAGCTTCAAACTTGCACTTACTGACGGAGATACACTTATAAGTGAAGGAAATTATCTCACACTCTCAGCTGGCAGAACATATAACATAGCTCACGATGAAAACAGCGCAGCTTCTGGATTTATCTACAGTGATAGATACAAAAACGAAGTCAGCAGAACATATGAAATCGTTAGAAATGACGAAAACATAATTTATGATCTTGGTGATGGAACAATCACTTTCAATCATCTCAACATAAGCAAAGGCCCAGTTTTCGCAGTGATCAGAATGACAGTTAGGTATTTAAACAGAGCTCAATCATTCTTCTATGCGTTTTGTGTAGAGCCTGATGTTGAAGTTCAAAAGCCAATCTATGCTTACGATGGCGGGGCTCAATATGTTGAAATTGAAAACGGACAAGCAAAAGTTTACCTCAATGAAATATTCGGGGATGACACTCTTTATCCTAACAAAACAAGATTCAATGTTGAAGATTTGAACGGCAACAATATCAATGATCAAGTTGCTTACACTGACAAGATTGAAAGCGTGACAGTTGAAAACAACACAGCAACCAAAGAAAGTGACTGGATCAATT
>CAOKRZ010000053.1 GCA_948471335.1 uncultured Christensenella sp.
TTATCCCCCTTTGATAGGCAGATTGCTCACGCGTTACTCACCAGTCCGCCACTAAGTGAGAGAGGGCAAGCCCTCTCTCACTCCGTTCGACTTGCATGTTTGAAGCACGCCGCCAGCGTTCGTCCTGAGCCAGGATCAAACTCTAATCGCAAATGTCATTTGCATAACTTTCTAAAAACTAAATCTAAATTCAATCTTTATTCAGTCATACTTAAACTTTCTTAATTAGTCCAGGCATAATGCCTGGTTAGTGCAGGGATAATCCCTGCTGCACATACACATTGTGCTTTGTGTGGGCATAACGCCCTGAGCATAATGCTCTTGATCCGTCACTCAATAACTTTAAGTAAATTGACTTTGTTTTCTTGTATCAATTTCGTCTATACTATTTAATTGTTAATGGTTCTTGCCCAAATCCCTTAAGAGACCTGAACATGCTAATATTATCACAAACATATTTCCATTGTCAACACTTTTTTCATTTTTTTTATCTTTTTTTTCTTCCCCCGCGATACTCCCGCAGGCGTTGTGGCCTTATATATACATTAATAAAGAAAAAAAGGCAACTAATTTTGCCTTTCTTTGATTAATTTTATGCATTTTTCAATGCTTTGCTCAAGTGTCATATCAGAAGTGTCAAGAATAATTGAGTCTTTTGCGGGTTTAAGCGGAGCAACTTCGCGATGTTCATCTGCATAGTCCCTTGCGCGCAAGTCTTCAAGAATATCCTTGTATGAAGGCGCATTTGGCTTATTTTTGATTTGGTCATAGCGTCTCTGCGCCCTCACCTCTTCCCTTGCTGTTATAAAAAATTTCACGTCAGCATTCGGCAAAACTTCCGTGCCAATGTCACGCCCTTCCATGATGCAATTGTTCTTTTTGGCAAAACTTTGCTGCACTGATAAGACAATTTTTCTAAGTTGTGAAAATGGCGAAATCTTTGCTGCAAGCATGCTTATTTCTTCAAGCCTTATAAAAGGAAGATAATCTTTTCCGTTAACAATCACATGTTGCCCGTCTTTTAAAAATTTCACTTCCACTTTTACTTCTTTGATAAAGTCATTGATAAACTTTTCAGTGACAGAAGAAAAGCTTTCCTTATATGCGCATGCAAGACTGCGATAAACCGCTCCAGTATCAAAAACATTAAATCCAAGCTCTTTTGCCAGTCCTCTTGCAAGCGTGCTTTTCCCGCACCCAACATGACCATCAATTGCAATATTAAACATATCAATCTCCCGCTTATTATTATAATGAAATTTTTTATCTTTAGCAAATAATTAAACAAAAAAAACGAACCATATGTTCGTTTTTTTTTAAGCTGCAAATTGAAATCCTTTGTCAATAAGATACTCTTCAACGCCTGTTGCATCAAGCAGAACAGAAGAAGCGTGATAAAGTTCTCTTTGCATTGGAAGCCCGCCATTGACATTTTGATCAATCACCCAACCAGTATATGAACCTGTTGTGTAAACTTTAGTATCACCGCAAACAGCATAAGTCGAATCTATCACTAAAAATTTTTTATAATCTAAAGCTAAAACTTCTATGTCAAGATTACTTATCGAAACTCCACTGCACTTTTGAAGAATATTATACTCGCCATATCCTCCAACAAGCCCTGCACAATATGCAGCATTGTCTTCTGTGACAATGAAAGTTGTTTGAGCTGAGCAATTTATGAAAGTGGTAAGGTAACCATATCCCATAAATCCGCCTGCATCATTGTCACCCGCATTTATTGTTACACAAACTATGCTGTTTTTAATAATTGAGCGATAAGCCTCATCTCCATGTTTACTATATTCATCATTACTAGAAATTAATCCAGCAGCACGGCCGTCGCTTATTATATTTCCAATGCACACAAAGTTGTTTGCATTAATCACAGCTTCATACATTTGTGCAACAAGTCCAGCGGCCTCTGAATGATAATCACCGACAGCGTAAACATCTCCACTGAAAATACAATCATTGACATTTACTTTAGATTCAGGTGCTATTACGCCAATAATGCCGGCAGCCATTTGCGATACAACAAAAGAATGAGATGTGCAGTTTGTGATGTTGGATTCGCCTACGATATAGCACACCAACCCTGCTGCAGCAGTATTTCCTCTAAAAGAAGATGAAACCACATTAATATTTTTAAGTTCCGCTCCATAAATCATATTGAACAAAGCAGAAATCACATCAATTCCAATTGATTCGATTTCTGAAATTGCGTATCCACCACCGTCGTAAGTCCCAGCAAAGGCATTTCCATTTCCAGTAGAAAAATCACCAATTCCGCTCCAGAATTTACCGCTCATATCAAGATCTGCAGTTTGTTTGAAATATTTACCAACAAACATTTCGCCTTCTGAAACTTTGACAGAAAGAAGAGCAAGGTCCTCTGCAGACTGAATGAGGTAAGGATCATCAATTGTTCCTTCACCAACAAATTGTTCTGAGAAATTTCCTTCGTTTGTCCAGAACGCAATGTCTGGTGAAATAACTGGATAGCCATTATTTTGTTCTGAATCAATAACCCAAATCATATCGATGAACCATGGATAAATCTTTTGTTCCCAAGCATCTGAATAATACCATTCTTCTGTCTTTGCAAGTTGTTCAATATTGTCAAGTTTTACAGCAGAGTCTTCTGTTATTGTGCATGCACCACCGTAATAGCTGTTGCTTATTGTCCCACTTGTGATTGCATAGACTTTATCAAATCCGACAACTTCACCGATATTAAAGCAGTTGATTGCACCAGCGCCACCGCCAACAATTCCATAGCTTCCATCAGTTGCATAACCAGATCTTGTGTCTGTGACTGATATTGTGCCTAAGTTATAACAGTTGATTGCATTTTTATTTATATAAGTATATGTATTTCTCATAATGCCATAAGCAGCGTATTTGCCCTGAACATTTCCTGCATTATAGCAGTACATTATATTTGCAGCATCCATACCGCCACCGCACAAAATTCCAGAAGCTATTTCCCCATAGATATTTCCTTCATTTGAAGAAAAATAGCAATGCACAGGAACAGTTGGAGCACCTATTGCAACCATTATACCAGCAGCGTTTGAGCTTCCATAAATATCCGCTTTATTTTTGCAGTTTGTTATATTGATATTTGAACTATTTGAATTTCCTAAAATTCCAGCAGCCGAATATACACTTCGAATTTCGCCTCTGTTTTCACATTTGTCAATGACAATATTAACACCACCACTAGAGCCGCCTATGTTTCCAACAATCCCACTTGCGGTCATCTCTTTTGTAGAAATATTGCCTTCGTTGACGCAATTTACAACATTTGTGTCCCTACCAGTTTCTCCAACTATTCCTCCAACATAATGTGAAGAATCAATCATAAAATTGCCTTTATTTATGCAATTCTCAATATTAAGATTATAGATGGCAGCCCCAATAATTCCACCTAGCTTTAATACGTTTTCTGTAACAGAAAAATCTCTATAATTTATACAATTTTTGATTGTAAGAGAACCTTCTACTACATAGTCCGTACAGCCAACAATACCACCAACATCTCGACCTGAAACAATTCCATAGTTTTTGCAAGAATCAATTGTTATTGTGCCTCCTCTTACTTCGCCAACAATTCCACCTGCACCTTTTTCCCCTGAAACCGCACCATAGTTGATGCAATTTATGATTGTTGTATCATTTACTATATAAGCAACAACTGCGCCAACTTTGGCTGACACATCATTGCCAATGATAACGTTTGAAATTGTCGCACCATTTGTGTAACCAAAAAGTCCAAGTTGAGCAGCCCTATAGCTTGAGTCAATCCCTGAAATTGTGAAATTACCACCGTCAAAGTTCCCCGCAAATGCATGTGCATCTGTGTTTCCAATTGGATAGAAATGGAAAGCGCTCATGTCAAGATCACTTGTTACACGCAAATATTTTCCTGAGAAGTTTTCTCCGCCGTTAACACGGACGATAAGCCCTGCAAGATCATTTTCATTTTCGATTAAATATGGGTTTACCTCTGAACCATTTCCAACAAAATCTGTATCAAAATTGCCTTCGCTGATCCACCAACCGAAAGCAAATTCAAAAGATGGATAACCCGAATTTATACTTTGATCGACTGACCAATAACCAGGTATACGCCAAGGCGATTCACTGCTCCAAACCGATTCGTCAAGATACCAACTTTCAGTTTTTGCAAGGTTTTCAAGATTGTCAAGCTTTGTGCCGTTTTCGTCTTCGCCAGGACATGCCCCTCCATAATAGCTGTTGTTCACATTGATTACATCACTACCATTTAGTGAAGCTGCAATACCAACACACGCGCCATTATTAATGTCATAAGCCACTGCCCCAACATTGAAACAGTTTGTAATAGTTGATTGCCCTAAAGCAATTCCAATTGCAACTGAAGAGCATAATGGTCCGATATTATAGCTGTTCTTCACGGCAACATTTGCGCCATTTACGATTCCTATTGATGCGTATAACGCCTGCAAATGACCTTTGTTATAGCAATTTGAGATTTCAAAATTGCTGCCACCAGCAATGCCATTTGCAAAATAGCTTGAATGTGATATTTCCCCCTCATTCCAGCAACTATCAATCTTCAATATGAAACGATTATTCTCTTGAACCGTCATACCCAAAATTCCTGAAACTGAAATTTCAGCATTTGGCGAATCAGATTGATAAGTATAGCCATAAACATTTCCATAATTTGCACAGAATTGGATGTTCACTTTTGGTGCCTCAGCACCTTCCATTGACATTCCCGCTTCAATCACAATACCAACAATTCCGCCTGCATTTGGCATAAATGTTTGTCCTTCTATTGTCCAAACATCAGCATAGTTTTTGCAGTTATAAATTGTTGTCCCATTCATAGGAAAGTCGCCCAGAATAATTCCTACGATTCCGCCCATTGCAAGCTTGGAATCTTTAACTGTAACATTTTCAATTCTTGCACCTGCAACAACACCAAACAATCCAGACGATATACATCCTTCATTTAGATATTTTTGCATATCATTTTTAAGTCCAGAAATGATATAGTCATTTCCATCATAATTACCCAAAAATGCAGAAATAGCGCCGTCAGAACTAACGATACCAATTGATGTCCAGTAGTGCGCTGACATGTCAAGATCTTTCATTTGTTTGAAATATTGACCAAAAAAAGTTTTAGGCAAGTCTTCTTCGGATAATTTGGTGAAATCTACACTATTAACGCTTACAGCGATTGCAGCAAGCTGTTCTTCAGTTTCAACAAGGTATGGATCGCTTTCAGTTCCCTGTCCTCTGAAGGTTACACTTTCATCAACAAAGTCATCCCAGTTTCCTATAGCGAACTTCTGTTCAGTTTTATTGCTGTAAATAAGATTAATTTTTCCATTATTGCCACCGTCAAAACCCCAAACAGTATCTAAATTCCATGGATAAACACTCGACCATTTTGATGAATCGGCGAAAACATTTCGGGAAGATAACGCGCTTTCCTCCATATATTGAGCGCCAAACAGATCTCCATTTGGACTGCTTCCACCATAATAGCAATTAAATATCAATCGCCCTACTGGATAATTGTAGTTAGCACCAGAAACATTGCCAAAGTTCATGCAATTAACTGCCACTGTTTGGTCACTAACTCCACTTGTATAGGTATCAAATTTTGAAGTACCTATTGAAGAGATATCACCAATATTGTAAGAATTGTATACAAACTTGCCTTCACTTAAAATCCCATTAACACTTTTTCGGCCTTGAATCTGACCTTTATTATAGCAGTCGCTGATAATCTCCGCAGCACCAGCAATACCACCGACATAATCATAGGTTGTTTGGCTTTCATTAAGTTGAGGTTCAATTGCCCCTTCGCTGTGACAAGAAGAAATTTTATATGCTTTACCTGCAATTCCGCCAACATAAAAGTCAGACGCTTTGTTCGTTGTAGTAATATTAACTCCATTTGTGTAAGTAATTTTCCCATAATTGTGACAATAATATATTTCAACTAAACCAGCATCTCCAGCAATTCCCCCAACACAAACAGGCTTAGCATCGTTGCCAAGACCACTACTGTTTATTGAGACTGAAGTCAATTGTCCATAGTTT
>CAOKRZ010000054.1 GCA_948471335.1 uncultured Christensenella sp.
ACAAATCGGTAAAATATCCCTTTTTGCTTTTGACAAACTCACCAAAAACGATTTCTTCGCCTTCTTCCTTCCTTCTGTTTCTCACTTTTAAGATGTCAATGTTTTTGTTTAACATACTTCCTCTTTAAATTAAATTCGTACTGAAAAAATCAACCATTTTGTCAAAAGGAATAATATCCGTTTTGTCATACAAATCTGTATGCACTGCATTTGGAATAAGAAGTAGCTCTTTATTTTTGCCTTTAAGCTTTTTAAAGGCTGTTTTTGAAAAATAGCATGAGTGCGCCTTTTTGCCATGCATAACAAGAACTGCACTTCGAATTTCATTGCTGTATGAAAGGATCTTGCCATTTATAAATGACAATGCTGAAGTTTTGTTCCAACCGCCATTTGAATTTAATGAGCGTTTGTGATACCCACGCTTTGTTTTGTAGTAGTCATAATAGTCCTTAACAAAGAAAGGTGCATCTTCAGGAAGTGGATCAACAACGCCGCCACCAAGCTCATATGCTCCATTTTTGAAATCTTGAGTTCTTTGATCATTAAGTGCTTTTTTAAGCTGATACCTTTCTTCTTCCTTCGTTTTGTCAAAGTATCCATAAGCGTTCACCCTGCACATATCATACATAGTTGATGCAACTGTTGCTTTGATTCTCGTGTCGATTGCAGCGGCATTGAGCGCAATTCCGCCCCAACCGCAAATGCCAATGATACCAATCTTTTCACTGTCAACATTGTCTTGGCAAGACAGAAAGTCAACAGCGGCACAAAAGTCTTCCGTGTTGATGTCTGGGCTTGCAACATAGCGTGGAGCGCCACCACTTTCACCAGTGAAAGAAGGGTCAAATGCAATGGTTAAAAATCCGCGTTCTGCCATAACTAAAGCGTAAAGCCCAGATGCTTGTTCTTTAACCGCACCAAAAGGCCCACAAACTGCAATCGCAGGAAGCTTGCCTTTGGCATTTTTAGGCACATACATATCTGCCGCCAAAGTGATTCCAAATCTGTTTTGGAACGTCACCTTTTTGTGATTAACTTTTTTGCTTTTTGCAAAAGTCTTGTCCCACTTTGTTTCCAATTTTAATTCTTCCAAATCATTTTCCTCGTTTGTTTATTTTGTTTTGATCAAAATTGCGGTATACCAACCGTCGTCACGACCTTCTCTATAGTCCACGCGGTCATACTCTTCTTTAAACTCAAAATTTTTGAATTTCGGATTTTTCTCAATAAACTCATGGAATGTCTCTTTGTTAAACTCACAAAAGTGTTTTCCAGATTTGTTGTTATATTCTCTTTCGCCAAGCCTTGCGTTAAAAAGGAAAGCTCCGCCGACCTTCAAAGCTTTATAGATTTTTTCAACAACCTGAGAAAGCTCATCTTTGTCAAGGTGATGAATTGACGCCATTGCCCAAACGCCATCAAATTCGTTGTTAAAATTTATGTCTTGAAACATCATGCACTCAACTGGTTGCTTAAGCAGATTGCTTGCAAATTTGCAAAACTCTTGCCCGCCATCGATCGCTGTCACTTTGTATCCCATATTCTTGAAATGGAAAGAGTCTCTCCCGCTTCCACATCCGATATCCAAAATGTGTCCACCTTCTGGAACATACTTCAAAAACTTTTTATAGTCACTTGAAAAGTCAACATTGATTGTTCTCATAATGTAATCAGCATAGCTGCTGTCAAAAATTTCGTGTGTGTTGTTCATAGCCTTTTGCTCCTTTTTTTCTCCTTGATATCCCAATCAACTTTTTTTTCAATAATAACACAAAAAACAAAAAAATCAAAGCAGAATTCATACTTTGATTTTTTGTTAAGTTTTTCATTTTAAAAGAATCAAATCATATTCAACTCTCTTTTCGTTTTCCAGCTTTACTCTTTGTTTTTTCTTCAGTCGTTTCAAAAGTCTCTTCTCTCTTTTTAATTGGAAGGATTGAATATATGGCAAAGCATATGCTTGCTGTTGTAATTGGCAATAGGCTTAATGCAGCAGGCAAAGCTCCTTCCATTCCATCAACTTCATAATAAAGACGTATTGATTTTATTTTGTATACATCAGTATTATAATCATACAATCTCAGGCTACTACTTTCATTTGGCTCGATTTCAATATAATAATTACTAGAATATATAACACTCTCGTCATCTGTATAATACTCAAGCATTATATACACATTTGTGATCTTTTTATCTGAATTATTCGTGGTCTCTAAATATACATAATTGTATCTCCCTATAATTATTTCAGATGTAACATTTGCGTTTGGCAGAATAAAAAGAGTCAAAGATGCAACCAAGCTTAAAGCGGCCATTGTCAAACTTACAATCCCGCCGATAAGCCTCTTTTTCTTAGATATGTCTTTTGCACTTTCCGCAGTTTCATTTGATTTAAGAACCCAAAATTGCAAAATGCGAGAAGTCAAATAAAATGCAATGGCGAATATTTCAAGCATAAACGTGCCAAAAGCGGAAATAACTTCAGCCTTCACTGTTGTTACGTAATAGTATGTTGTTGGCTTCAAAAGACATGTTATAACAATCATAAAAATGAAAAATGTAGAAAAATATATTGTTTCAACATATTTGAACTTGTTTTTTGTGAAAAAGTTTAAACAGCTTATAAACAGTCCTATAACACCAAACACAAAAATTGCCCAGCACATATTGGTTAAATAAACATTGATATAATAGCGATACAAACTTCCACTATCATTCATCAATGCGCCCATCCAAGGTGTTGTGATTGCATTTATAAGTGCCGTGATTGTCATTCCCAAAAGAATAACAAATAAAACCGCCCCACAAATATTGTTTATTTTCTTAACTCTCTCTTTCATATATCCTCCTAAATCTGTTTCCTATAGCCAAGTTTTTCCCATTCATTTCTCAAAAGCCCGAAATTTAAAATATCTAAATACTTACCATTTTTGATTCTCGCCTCTCTGTCCGTACCTTCATGCGTAAAGCCAAGTTTAAGCGCAAGCGCCTCACTTGCCTTGTTACCGCCCCAAACAAAAGCTTGAATTCTATGTATGTCAAAGTTTGAGAAAATGTGATTTATAAGTGCACTTGCTGCTTCAAAAGCGATGCCTTGCCTGTGATAGTTTACGTTTTATGCCCCAGCCTATTTCGCAAAGCTTATGCTCTTCAAAAACGTCTTCAACTGAAACGCTTCCAACAACCTTATTTTCCTTTTTCAAAACAATCGCCCAAGTCATTTCTGGCTCTTTGTGCTTGTTATAGCCCTTCACTAACTTTTCAAGGCCTTTTCGATATTCTTCCTTATTCGCTCTAGGCTTACCTGGCAAAAATTCATGATATTTTGGATTTGATCGATACTCAACATAATCGTCCAAATCTTCCATAACATATTGGCGAAGCAATAACCTTTCAGTTTCAATGTTCACAACCTTAATTTTCATAATCCCCCTCAGATTCATTATAACATAATTTAATCAATTCGTTTACTTTCAACACGATTTTTTTCAAGAAACTTAAGATTTTTTGCTAAAAATATATCACTTTATCACAAATATTGGTAAGTCGCGAATCATGCGATACGACAATGACAATTGAATTTTTCTTAAGCTGTGACAATATTTTCAAAATTTGCTCGACATTTTTTGGATCCAATTCATTGGTCGGTTCGTCTAAGATATACAGCTGAGCTTGCTTAATTAATGCCCTGGCAATGTTAATCCTCTTTTTCTCGCCTCCTGAAAGCGTGCGTTCAAAACCTTCTTCTTTATCAGCGTTTGCTTCAAGAATTTTATCAATACCTAAGCTCTTGATAATTTTTTCAGCTTTTTTATTAATTTGAAGATCAGGATAAAGAAGGTTCACTTTTAACGCTCTGTCAAAAAGTTCCATTTCTTGCAACGCATAAGAAATTTTGTCATCATCAAAAAACAACGAATCAACTTTTTGAGAGTCATTCACAATGATTTCTCCGCCTTCACGTTCTCTAAGACCAAGAAGGGCTTGAACTATTGAAGATTTTCCAGATCCGCTTGGACCAGCAAGCGCAACCATTTCCCCTTTGCCAAAACAAACGTTAAAATTGTCTAAGTGAAAAGAACCAAACTTCAAACAAATGTCCTTCATTTCAATTTTGTTGATCTCATTAATCTCTGGCTTGTTTGCAGGCTCGGCAATAATATTTTCTTCTCTTGGCTTAATCAAATTTATTCTGCTGATCTTGATTGCATTTTGCTGCAAGCTTGAGATGTTATATCCAAACCCCTCAATTGGGTCATAAACATTCAAAATGTAGCCCAGCAAAAGCACAGCCGACGAAATAGAAAGCACGCCAGAAACAGTATGGCTGTTTGCAATGATCACTGCAGCTGCCATTGAGCCATATTCCAAAAACATAACAACAGCCCAATAAGTCCAGCCTATCCAACTTCTCTTTTTGACATTTGAATAATAATTGTCGTTAAAACCTTTCAATCTGCTTTTTTCATATGCAAAACACTTAAACAAGCTTATAAACGGCAAATTGGTTATGCTGTTAAGAAATAAATTGTTGATCTTCCCTTTGCAAACTTCCACATTCACAAGCGGCTTGCGTTCAAATATAACTCTTAAATACGCACAAATAAGCAAAAGAACACTTGCGCCCAAAATCATAATTACAACAGCCCAGTCAATCAAGCCTATGTAAGTTATTGAAAGCACGAACGAAGCAATCGGCGGAATAATGGCAATAAACAGAGTTTCAATAAAATCTTGAATTGTGTCAGTTGAACTTTTGATCAAATAACAAAGTTCACCCTTTGACATCTCTAGGTCCATATTTTTACGTGGCGTCAAAGCCCATTTTAGAGCCCGATCATTGATTTGATTTGTAAGTTTACCGCTTGCCGCCCAAAGCCCATAATATGCAGAAGAGCCAATCATCCATAATATAAAAACAAGTGAAAAAACAAAGATAGACACAGCCACAATGCTCCAGCTGTCTGGAAGCGCAATGCCAAATATTGTTGGAGTTTCCCCTTCAAGTTTTGCAACAACTGCAGCTATACACTGAATTGGCATAAGCGCCGCAAAAGCACGTATAAAAAGCGCGATAAACATTGGGACACAACAAACCTTTTGGAGAGGAGTTGTGACCTTCCAAAGAATTTTTATAGCAGATATAATTGAGCCTTTCTCTTTTTTCATTTATGTCCTTATAATTTTAAAGTTTGAATTTTTTTCATTATTTTTTTGTATATAGGTTTCATGTGCAGTTCTGTGGATTTTTCAATAAGTTCATCAAAAGTCATCCATGCCACGCCACTATTTTCATCAGGTTTTATTTTGATTTCATCCTCTTCGGCAGCTTCAAATAGATATGTAACATTTAGGTGTATGTGTGCAGGCACATATTTGCCTCTTTTGACATGCCCTAAAACAGGAATGCTTTCAATAGAGATTGGGCTTTCACTTAATAGTTTATAATTTTTGAGTGAAGTTTCTTCTTCAAGTTCTTTCCTTGCAACATACAGCATATCGTCATCGCCATCAGCATGCCCGCCACCCCAAGTCCATGATTTGTAGATATTGTGATATGTGCATAAAACTTTATCATGCGATTTATTTAACACAATATAAGAACTTGTCAAATGTGCCATTTCATTTTCACGAGTTAAAATTTGCTCCTTCTTTTCACAGTCAATAAAAAACTGCTTGTCCTTTTCTTCTTGCTCATTGAAAGGAACATACTTCTTAATCATTTCAATCGTTTTGCTCATTTTCATTCTCCCACATGGCACTTTTTATTTTATCTCTTCAACTGCAATCACTTCAGCCTTGCCTTCAAATAGGCATTCAAAGCGAGGATTTTCTGTCACTTCGCCATTCCAATATTTTTGGGCTCGTTTCAGCAATTCCCCAAAACTTAAGTTGTTTGTCCTATTGACACGGCTGTCCCCGATAAATAGTTTCCCACTGCATTTGAAAGTCACAAATTGGCAACCAGTTCTACGCCAACTCATTTTTGGCTTCCAGACCAGTGCATCTTCCAAGCAGTCACAAACAAACATACTTTTAAGTCTAGA
>CAOKRZ010000055.1 GCA_948471335.1 uncultured Christensenella sp.
TGATAACAGCTGGGAATACTCCTCTACATCTATATCAAGACCGACATAGAAAGAGCGGTTTTCTTCTGCTTTTATCATTTTTGCTTTCCTTAATTACTTCAATTTGGTGTATTTTTTTGTGTGTACTACGTAAAATCGTTTTTTTGATTTTGCATAAATTATTTCTTTTCGAAACGTGAAGTATCTCTATTATTTACTTTTTCCATTTTCCTTTCAAAAGCCTTTGTAAGATCTATCCCCTCTGCATTTGCCATGCAGGTTAAAGTAAACAGAACATCCCCAAGCTCTTCTTCCAAATCAACAATTGCTTCCTCTGGCTTTGCTTTTTTTGAGCCATACATCCGGTTGATAACTCTTGCAACTTCACCAACCTCTTCTGTCATTGCAGCCATGCGAGACAATGGTGGAAAATAAGGCTCTTTAAATTGCTTTGCCCAAACATCAACTTCTTTTTGAACTTGCTTTAATGTTTTGTTCATGCACCCTCCTTAAAACAACGCATTTCACGCAAAACTTGGTGTGCCTAACAGGAGTTGAACCTGCACCCTTTCGGACTGGAACCTAAATCCAGCGCGTCTGCCAATTCCGCCATAGGCACACAAATCTATTTTATTTTAATTGATTTTACCCCTTTTGTCAATGAAAAAAGAAGATATTAAAAATCTTCTATCCCACGTGGATTATAATCAATGACAGCTTGTGTTTCTTTTGAAAGATCTTCATATCTTTTCAAGTCAGGATATTCACGCTTAATTAAAAGTTTGCCAAGCTGACCTTTCTCAAACATTTCCGCAAGCTCCATAAGGCAGATTGGATATGGCACTCTTTGATGTCCGTTGCATTCCTCAAGAACCCCACAAGCGCAATTCATTCCCCTGAGTCTTTTTTGAGTGTAAAACCCAAAGTCTCTGCTTTTTATATATTCTTCTGTTGTTATCCCAAGTTGTTGGGCCATGCGTGTGGCATAACTCCTATCGTAGATAAGGTCTCTGCAATTGTTTGTCAGAAGATGCACAAGTTCGGTTGAAGCTTCTGCCGTTATAAATGCATCATTGCAAGGTACTGATTTTCTAAGGGTTGGAGAATAAATCTTGCCCAGGATAGTATGCTTACCGCCGGTTGACGAATATTTATCTGCAAGCAAGCTGATAAACTGATTGGCCTTCTGATATTTTTCGCTTTCAAAATCTGGGAAGTAAAGATATTTTTGATACAATTCTTTGCGATCTTTGTTTGTGGTTGGACACTCACCTACAAGCGTCCTAGTGCCCACAAGCCTTATTACGTCGTGCTCCACAGCGTCGATAAGATCATTCATAGTTTTTCCAAATCTTTCAACGAACCAAGGCTCATCATCACGCTTTTTATCAGAATCCGGATTATGATATTTCATCGACAAAATAAATCGGAGGACATCCGAATCCAGTGCAATGTAATATTTTTTGTTTTCTTTTAATATATCACTCATATAGCTTCTCTCAACGTATAACTCATTGTAACATACATTTTCACTTTTTTCAACCCCTTTCAAACAAATAGCTTTCCGCATTTGCAATATTGAGTGAAATTTGATATATTAATGCATATATGTAGAGATGGCCGAGTGGTTGAAGGCGCACGCCTGGAACGCGTGTGAGGAGTCCCCTCCGCAGGTTCGAATCCTGTTCTCTACGCCAAATAGTAAAAAATTTTTTAAAGGAAAATATATGGACGACATTTTAAAGCTTTTTGCATCTCGTAGATTAAAGCCAAATCATATTGTGTCTCAATGGTATATGTATCTTGACGATATTCAAAAACAAGTTGAATTTTTATATAACTCTCTTGAATGTGAAAAGTTGATGTTTTTGGGCGACGGAGACGGCATATCAATAATGCTTGCCCTTACGCTTGCAAAAAACAAGTCCAAGAAGTTAAAACAAATTTTTGTTTTTGATATTGATGAACGAGAATTGAATTTATATAAAAATTTGGCAAAAGAAAACGGTGTGTCAGAGTATGTTGATTTTCAAACAATACGTTACAATATTTTTGATAAAGTCCCTTCAAAATTTTTAAATAAATTTGATGCGTTCTATATCAACCCGCCATACAGCTCAACGACCCAGCCAAAAGGTCTCGGATTTTTGTTATGGCTGGAGCGTTGTATCGAAATGACCAAACGGGACGCCAAAGGCTACATCGTTTATCCAACAAAAGACAATGATCAAATTGCGATCAATGAAATCGGGAAAACAATCTTTCAGTACTTGGAAGAAAATCATTTTAATGTATTGCAAAACCCTGCCCCTATCAGCCACAGATATGAAGAAACAGACTGCATCTCAGAAAACCTAATTGTTGAAAAAACGAAAAATACATCCGCGCATTATAAAGGCAAAAAAATCCCTTTCGAGATTGCAAACTCACTCTACCACAACAAACTGCTGCCACATTACATTTTGGACGACGGCACAACATACGGCAGCCCTGTTGATTTTTAACACTATCAAAATTCAAAAGGGGTATTGATTTCTTCAGATAAGTGTTGTATAATCAAAGCATGAATAAAACAAAAAGATTATACAGATTATGTTCAAAAGAAGAAATTGAAGCTTACAAGCAAGGCGGAACTGCGAGATACAGTTTTGGCGGCTCTCTTTTTATGTATACAGACCGGCTGAATGTTTCTGGCAATTGTGGAACGACTGGCACCATCATAGACTTAGAATTATTAAGACCTGATTACGGTGATGACGAAGAAAACACTCCTCAAGAAGAGAAATGGAGAGAGTCTCTTATCAGAGCCGTTTTTGAAGTGCCTGACGACATTCCCCTTTCTGCACGTGACGTTAACGAAATAAAACAGATATTTGAAAGGTTTTCGAGATTTAGATTCAAGGGACCTGAGACTCGTATCTACAATTCCAGTTTTGTAGGGCCAGATGAATACAACTTTATACTTCGTTATTGTTTACGACAATTCCCAAATGTTTATTTGGAAACAATCAGACTCGCCGGCTTTTATGAAAACCCAAGATACATTGATCGTTTCCTTAGTGCAAGTCAGGAAGAAGTTGGAGATAAACAAGTTATTGTTATTGACTACCCAGAAATACTGCAAATGCAAAAAAATGACAGAGAACCTTTTTGTCACTATTTCGGAGGAGAAGGCGGCGAAACATACGCAAAATTTTCTGAAATGAATTTTGATGGACAAGTCGCCTTTTTAAAGCAAAGTGCTTATTATGGATATGGGATATATGGACGCGATACTTTGACGGAATATCTGATTCCAACCTATAAAATAGAACCTGAGCATATTGTTGACGTCTTAGACTACGACAGCGATACATTCAACAAAATTAAAGCAGATTATAAAGAATGGTAAACCACCCATGATTAGCAAAAGAAAAAACACATTTGAATCGTTTGAAACAAATGTGTTTTCTTTTTTTTAATGAAAAAAAGATGTCAAATTGACATCTCTTATTATAATTCAGTAGTTTGTTGTGCTACAGATTCATCTTCCTCGACGATATAGAAACCGTAATCAACAATTGAATCATCATTTTCAGGCTCGTCTTCATAAACACCATTATCAATAGCAGACTCATCTTCAAGATCAGAAATTATATTATCATCATTTCCATTGTCTGCTGGATGGTCATACTCTGTGCAAGGACAATCAACATTCACCGCCCCGTCTGGCTGCATGCATCCGTTCTCATCCCAGCCGAGCGCTATTTTAAGGGCTTCGTACGCTTTTGCCCCAAATTTTGCATTAAATTCTGCAATTTTCTCACTTGTTAAATCTTCATATTGAATCTTTTCAATATTTTCTACATCCAATTTTTCAATTACGTTTACGTTTGCCATCTTTCGTATCTCCTTGTTTATATCATACATGATAAATGGGAAGATGTCAATACCAAATTTCAAAAAAAATATTTTTTTTATCTGCAAGCCACTCTTGACGAGAAAGCCATTCCATGATATACTCTTTATAAGAGGTCAACATGAAAAAAGACAACGTTCAACTGAAAGAAAAGCTTTTCAAGCCAAGCAAAACTGAAGATTACGGCATTGAGATTATTCCATACAACACAGACAATATTTTATCTATAGGAATAAGCACAGGTGGATCTGCGGAAATCCGAATGGCAAGAAAATATCCTTCAGCAAAGATTATTGCCACAACCCTTGACAAAAAGGGAATGGAATTTTCAAAGAAAGTGATTGCAAAATATGGTCTTTCAAGTCAAATCAAAGTTAAACTTGAAGATGTGCGCGACGATATGCTCTATCCAAACAATAGCTTTGATCTGGTTTATGCAAGACTTGTTTTACACTACCTCACTTTTGAAGAACTTCAAAAAGCGCTTGACCAAATAAACAGAGTGCTTCGACCTGGCGGACTTTTCTATTTGGTTATGCATAACAAGAGTGACCGAACCATCATCAAAAACACAAAAGAATATGACCCTGAAACCAACCTAACAACGTTTGTAGGCGCAAACAAAGACGTTTTTCAGCGCCAGTTCTTCTCAGCTCATGAAATTGAAGAGATCCTTATTGACAAAGGTTTTAAGATAGCAGCAGTTAAACATTGGCGCGAAAAACTTTATCGAGACTTTGAACGAACACTTGAAAACAAGCATAAAAGCAAACTTATAAGTTTTGTCGCTTATAAGCCTAACATCGCAGAACATGTTGGAGATTGGACAGATTAAAAAACAGCTCAAATTACAGAGCTGTTTTTATCATCTTCTCAAATTCTTCAACATCACTTGTTCTCATTAAATGAAGTTTTGTTTTAAGTTTCCTAGAGTTTGCTTCAATTTCAATTTTATACACATAACACTTGACTTTAGTTATGATTTCATAACCTTTTTCTTCCCTATCGTTAGGAATTTCTTCTTGCCTGAAATCAAGTTCTTCAAGAGGATATAGTCCATCATAATCAACTTCATGGCAATCAGACTTTTCAATCTTTACCTTCAGTTTATCATAGCCAAAGCTTTCAACATGAAACACATCATTATTCTCAACCATAACAATCTTGTTTTTCAGAAGCAGCAAAGAATACCCTTCAATGCAATACCCTTCGATATTGCCGAAGATCTGAGCAATCTCATTCGCAAAAGGCTTTTTGGGCAAAGCTTGAGCAGCAAAATCAAAGACCTTTGATATTGAGCAAGATTTATGTTCCAACTTAAACTCTGGTTCAGCCAAAGCAAAAACTCCCAACTTTGATAATGAGTCAATAGTTAGAGTCTTTTCTTTCTCGCATTTCTTAAGAAGAGCAAAGTTTGAATCTACCTTCTTTATTTGCTCAACATTATTCAAAAGATCTTTATCATTGAAGTCATGTTTATTTTCAAAAGCAACACGATATCCGTCACTAGAAATATGCTTCATCTTGCAAACCTTTTTTAAAAGCTTGTTGTATCGAGTCAATAAGATCAAGTTCATCAAATAATCCGAGCTGTTTCGCCTAGCCATAATAACCGTATAGCAAAGCAGTGCCGTCAGCACAACTACTGCAAGTGCAATAAAACCATATAACATTGAATTCTCCTTGTTATATTATAGATCAAATGTCTATATTTTAAAACTCTTCATTTAATATTTCAAAGTAAGCTTTTGGGTGAGCACATACAGGGCAAACTGCAGGGGCTTCTTTCCCAACATGAACATGGCCGCAGTTTCTGCAGATCCACATTTTCTTTTCTGATTTTTTGAAAACTTTGCCTTTTTTAACAAGTTCTGCTATGCGCGCATATCTTTCTTCATGTCTTTTTTCAATTGCAGCAACAGCTTCAAACTTGTATGCAAGGTCTTTAAAGCCTTCTTCTTTAGCTTCTTTAGCCATTCTTACA
>CAOKRZ010000056.1 GCA_948471335.1 uncultured Christensenella sp.
CATTTTTAAGAAGGCTGGGCGCTTCTACACGCTTTACGCTTTGACCCTCACTCCCCGTCGAAACCAATAACGCCCCCGCGTGAAAGCGGTGCTTTGTTAAAGATTTTTCAAAGTTTGGTCGATGTCCCGCTTGATAGCCTTTTCTCGCAGAACAGCTCGCTTGTCATAAAGTTTCTTTCCTTTGGCAAGAGCAATCTCGATCTTGATCAGTCCTTTCTTCAAATACACCTTTGTTGGCATAATTGAAAAGCCCTTTTCTCTGACCATTCGCTCAAGCTTATGGATCTCTGCTTTATGAAGCAATAATTTTCGTGTCCGTCTTGTATCATCTTGATTTTGAGAAGCTTTATCATAGGGCTTTATGTAACAGTTTTTCAGAAGAACTTCATTATCTTTTACGGTAACGTAGCTTTCATCCAAACTTATTCCGCCAGCTCTGACTGACTTAACTTCGCATCCTGCAAGACTGATTCCAGCCTCCACGAAATCTGAAACGAAGAAATTATGAAAAACTTTCTTGTTGTTTGATAGTATCTTCATCTCGCCTCCTATTATAACACCCCTTTTAAAGTTTTTCAATACCCAAATTGAATTTTTTTTGAAAAAATGCTAAAAAAACTCAATTTTTTAAAGAAAAATCGACTTTTCTTGTGAAAATATTGGCACTTGCGATTAAAATATTCACTTTATCACCAATTTTAAATCTGTTTTTGCTGCCTTTTATCATCAAAGCTTTCTCAAAAAACAGGTAATCATCCTCTGGAAGATCTTCAATTCGCACCAAACCTTCAACTGTGTTTTCAAGTTCCACATAAATGCCATAGTTTGTCACAGATGTGATCACTCCTTGAAATTCTTCACCGATATGATCTTTCATGATGTATGCTTTCCAAAGGTCATCAACCTCACGTTCTGCGAGCTCAGCCCCGCGTTCTCTTTCACTTGACTGTTGACTGCTTTCATATGTGAATGACTTAAGTTCTTCATCTCTTGCCGCCGAAAGTTTTTTGCTACGCAAAACTTCTTTGATTATTCTATGAATTGTCAGGTCTGGATAACGACGAATTGGCGAAGTGAAATGGCAATAGTTTTCAAGCGCAAGACCAAAGTGTCCGAGGTTTTTGTTGACGTATTTTGCTTTTTGCATTGATCTCAAAAGCACCTTGTTGACTGTCTCAGTATAGTCATGTCCTTCAATAAGTTTAAGAAGAGATTGATAGTATGATGGAGTTATCACATCAGGAATCTTTGGAACTTGAAGCCCAAGGCCTTTGAGGAAATCAAGCGCTTTTATAAGCTTTTCTTTTCTTGGCGCTTCATGCACACGATAAACAAATGGAATATCTTTTGACGAAAAGTCTTTCGCAACAACTTCGTTTGCAAGCACCATAAAGTCTTCAATAAGCCTATGCGCGCTGTTTCGTTCTCTTCGTTTAACGTCAACTGCAAGTCCATCTTCATTGAAAATGAATTCAGATTCTGGAATTTCAAAATCAAGATATCCTTCGCTTCCTTTCTTATCTTGAAGTTTCTTTGAAAGTTCTTTCATTATAAGAAGGCTTTCTTTGACCGTTTCTGTTTTTTCAGATTTCTCGCCTGTAAAAATCTTGTTTGCCTCTGTGTACGTAAGTCTCGCTTTACTTCGAATCACACTTTCGAAAATTTTATGTGAAGTTACGATGCAGTTTTCATCAATTTCCATAACGCAAGAAATTGTCAATCTGTCAACACCTTCGCTTAGCGAACATATCCCGTTTGAAAGCTTTTCTGGAAGCATTGGGAGAACTGAAGTTGGGAAATAAACACTGGTTGCCCTGTTGAATGCTTCTTCGTCAAGAGCTGAACCTTTTTTGACATATTCACCAACGTCAGCGATATGAACTCCAAGAATGTATCCTTTCCCATTTCTCTTGATTGAGACAGCATCGTCAAAGTCTTGAGCATCTTCTCCGTCAATTGTGAATATTTCTTCTTCCCTAAGGTCAACCCTGCCCTTAAGCTGACTTTCTTTGACGCTGAGACCAAACTTATCACATTCATTAAGCACATTTTCAGGAAAAGTTTCATAGAAATCATGGCTTTTTATGATTCCTTTTTCCATTGCCTTGATATCATCGCTTTTGCCAAGAATTTCTTCTATGCGGCAAACCATTTTGTTTTTGTCGCGAACAATGCTTGCAATAACGCGCATATCTTCAAGCAACTGATTGTTTGCTTTTTGCACCATAAACTTGTATGGAATGTGATTATTGTCAGGTTCAAGGAAATATGTCTCTCCAACCTTTTCAACAACACCAACAATGTTTGGAGCGCATTGATATATCTTGACAACCTCACCGTCGCTGCCTTCACTATTTTTATATGAAACTTTGACTATAACTTTGTCGCCGTCAATTGCACCATTTGTTTTGTTTGGAGAGATGAAAATATCGTTCTCGCCTTTAACCGAACCAAGTTGAACAAAACCAAAGCCGCGAGCATTTCCAATAAAGCGCCCTTTTTCATATCCTTGAGAAGGAATTGGAATAAATTTTCCTTTTTTCACTTCATAAATATCGCCATTGTTTACAAGCGCGTCAAATTCCTCACGAATTGTCTTTTCGCTAACCCCAAAAGTTTTTGCCATTAAGCAAAAAAGATTGCTTGGCTTGTTGTGCGCCAAACTATCTTTTGAAATCAAATTTAATATTTTTTCTTTTAACATTTTTTACGCCTTTGTGATAAGCTCTGATGCAAAATACAAAATTGTGCAAACAAGAGCAATCGATGCCATAATTATTGTCACAAGTTTAAGTTTTCCGTCTCTTGAAGAGCCTTTATTTTGTGAATAATAGCTTTCTTGCTTACCCATAACCGCGTCAATGCCGTTGTTTGAGTCATTTGACTGCATTAAAACTGTGATTATGATTGTGATTGCGCAAACAATGATAATGCCGAACATAACCCATCTAAATGGTGGCAAAAATTTTGTCCAGAAATCGCTTCTAAGAGTATCATCAGCAAGAAGTGTTGAAATATAGTTCATCTTAAAATCTCCTTTTTAATAAGTTGTACATAACCAAATGATCAAGCCTACACAAACGGCCAAGAAAAGGATTTTCAAAACAACCCATTTATTGAAAGGTTTTGTTTTCCCAATCATTGCCTTAGCGACATTTGCAAACATAAGACATGACATAATTGCAAGAATAACGATAATAATCGTAATTCCACTTGTCCCTAAACTTTCATTAATCCATTCGCTTACACTTGCAAGCATGCTTCTAATCATTTGTTCCTCCAAAAAAGAGTATACCACACTTAAAGATATATTTCAAGAAATTTTCGCATCCTAATCTGTTTTTTAATCATTTTTTGCCATATTTTTGCGGAAATTTGTCCTTATTTATTTTTAGGAGAATATTTAAGCGCCCTCATACTGTTTAAAATCGCAAGAAGTGTCACGCCAACGTCTGCAAACACCGCACTGATCATTCCTGTCACGCCAAAAGAGCCTAGAGACAAGAATATGATTTTTATAGCTGCTGAAAGGATGATGTTTTCAAGCACAATTTTTCTTGTAAACTTTGAAATTTTGATTGCTGTTGCAACTTTTGAAGGGTCATCGTCGACAAGCACAACATCAGACGCTTCAACGCTTGCTGGGCTGCCGTTAACTCCCATACTGATCCCAACATTGCTAAGCACAAGGCTTGGCGCATCATTGATACCATCGCCCACATAGCCCACTCTTTTTTTATCAGCTTTCATCTGCTCGATAAATTGATATTTTTCTTGAGGCAAAAGCTTTGCATGCGCTTCGTCAATTTCAAGTTTTTTGCTGACATCTTTAACACTTTCTTCATTGTCTCCCGAAAGCATAATTGTTCTGACGCCCATGTTTTTCAATAGAGCGCATGCATTCTTTGCAGAATGTTTGATTGTATCACTTAGATAAATTATTCCAAGCCTTTTTTCTTCCTCATAAACTTCAACTGCAGTTGATTTAAGGCTTTTGTCTTTTCGCCCAACAAAATAATTTTTACCTATATATTTAAATGAGACACCTTCCCCTGCCTTTTCTTTCACCATTGTCGCTTTTGGAAGTTTATTGTTTGCAGCAGACACAATCGCTTTTGCAAGCGGATGAAGAGAATATTGCTCACCAATTGCCGCAAGCTCAACAAGTTTTTCTTCAGTTATTGACTCTTCTTCAACTTCAACTCTGTCAATTGAAAACTGCCCTGTGGTCAACGTTCCAGTTTTGTCAAACACAACATTGTCAAGTTTTGCACACGCGTCAAGATAGTTTGAGCCTTTGATGAGTATCCCTTTCTTTGAAGCGTTGCCAAGCCCTGAAAAGTAAGCAAGAGGCACAGAGATGGCAAATGCGCAAGGGCAAGAAATCACAAGGAAGATAAGCCCACGATAAACAGCGGTGTCAATGTTCTTTGTTACAGCCCAGACGACTCCCCAAACAAGAATGGCAAGCACAACAATGCCAAAAGTATACCATTTTGTGATTTTTGATATAAAAGTTTCGGTTTTTGACTTGTTTTGTGAAGCATTTTCAATAAGATTCATAATTTTCTTGATTGTGCTTTCATCATAAACCTTTGTTGTCTCAATCTCAATCACTCCGTCAAGCACGATTGCGCCAGAGAGTATTTCTTCTCCTTCTTTGAGAGAAACTGGAACGCTTCCACCTGTACGCGACTGCATATCAACACTTGTTGCGCCTTTGACAATCACTCCGTCAAGAGGCACTTTCTCGCCTGCGCGAACAATAATTTTTGAGCCAACCTTGACAGCTGAAGGTTCAACTTTCTCTTCACCATTCTCAGTCAAAAGACATGCATACTCTGGTTGCATTTTCACAAGGCTTTCAATTGACCTTCTTGCGCGGTTCACTGCAAGGCTTTCAAAAACCTTTCCAATTGAATAGAGCGCAATCACCATAAGCCCTTCCATATGTTCGCCCACAATCGATGCGCCAGCAACTGAAATGGTGACAAGCAGGTTTTCATTGACAACGCCACGGAAGATTTGCGTCAAAGCTTTATAATAGGTTTTATATCCAAGCATAAGCGCTGCCACAACATAAAGCGTCCACATCGTCCAAACCGGCATCTTAACAAAAAATACAACAAGCCCCAAAGCAATGCCCGCAACAATCAAAGCAATGTCAAGCATTAGCTTTTTATCAATCTTCTTTCCTTCATTCTTGCTTCCTGGCTTTGTTATTTTTGCATCTGGCTCAAGCTTCTTTGTAAGTTTAACGATCTCTTCAAACGCTTTCTCATCATCTCCTTTGCCTTTGAAAATAAGAGTTGACTTAACAAACTCAATCTTCGCGCTTTCAACTGAAGGCAGTTTATTCATCTCACCTTCAAGCGCTCTTGCACAGTTAGGACAATCAATCCCTTCAATTCTGACTTTCATTCTTCTTCCCCTTTAAGCGCTTCAATCGCATGTTCCTTACTCACTTCAAAAACTTCTTTGACGTGACGATCTGCAAGGCTATACCAAACTTCCTTTCCTTTCTTTCTGCTTTTGATAAGCTTCATCTCTTTCAAGTTTTGAAGCTGATGCGATACTGCCGACTTTGTCATGTTGAGAAGCACTGAAATATCACAAACGCAAAGCTCTCCCCCGTCAAGCAAACTCACAA
>CAOKRZ010000057.1 GCA_948471335.1 uncultured Christensenella sp.
CTTTGCAGAAAGTAAATTTGACTGGGATAGAGAGACAGCTTTAAAATGGTATAAAGAATTTGGTGATCAAATGATGGCTGAATTTCCTTGCAAAAAAAATGCTGCCGAGTTTTTGCAATCAATTCATAAAGCTAGACATAAAATTGTGATTGCAACCGCGCGTGCAACTGATTGGCACACAAACCCTAGGGAACTTACACTTAAATGGCTTGCCGACAATGAAATTCCATATGACAAAATTTATATTGGCAGAATTGACAAGGAAAAAATCTGTGAAGAAGTAAATGCAGACTTTTTCATAGATGATGATATAGCGATTCTTGAGAGAGTTTCCAACTATTTTGCTTCTGTTGGCGGAAACAAACAAGCATTTCTTGCAACTTCAAATTATAATAAAGCCCTACCTGTTCCAAATGGCGTTATAAGAGTGAAAGACTTTAAAGATTTACAACGAAATATTTATACTTTGGAAAAGCAAAATTTATAAAAAAATATCTATAAAATATAGACACATATTTTTTAAACGCTAAATAGTCCGACAGTTCGGGCTATTTATAATAAACCAAGTGCTAAATAAAAAAGTGACTAAGTCACTCTTCATAAAGTTCACTGACAATGTCAACAATTTCGCGAACAAGGAATTTGATTGTTTTGAAACCTTTGCTTGCGTATTTAAGCCCAAGTGCCAAGCCATAAATCATATCAAGGTCTTTGTCTGAGCAGCCCATAACAAGCGCATAGCAAATTGCTTTAAGTTCGTCTATGTATCCGTCAGCCTTTCTAACCGCTTCAAGTTCTGTCAATATTTGAGTTGAAAGCGATTGGATATCACTGCAAACTTTGTCAATCCCCTCTTGAGACACTTGTTTTCTATAAATTGGGAATCTGACAATATTTGAATTGTCTGGTTTAGTTTGCGCTAGCTTTTCTTCTACTGGAGCAGAATATGAGAACGCCTCTTTAATAAGATCTCTGAAAGGAACAATCATTGTGTTTATAAAGCACTCATAAGGAGTTGTCTCTTCACCGCTGAAAAACCTTTTGATAAAATCGCCCAATTCAAGCTTCCCTGCGTCAATATCTGCAAGCACGCAAAAAACGATTGAAATAATCTTAAATTCTTCTTCTGGCATTATGCAGTGGAATCCACCTTTTGAGTCTTTAACAAAAGCGCGCATAAATTCGCGATCACGGTTAAATTCTGCCATACAATCAGCGACAAGATCGCAAACTTCATTTGTTGAAGCAAGAACAGAAAGAAGTTTTTGAATTTTGTGCTCAGCAATCAAAAATTTGCATGAAATAAGTTCATCGCATGCGTCAATAAATTTTTGCACATTTTCATTAACTGCCATATATCACCTCTTGACTCTAATTTTAGCATAATCTATAAAAAAAACAAACAAATTTGCCTTGTATGCTTAAAAAAATTTGCCAGAAAGGAAAAAAGATGTTAAAATATATCGAAATGGAAAATATGCTTTCAGAGCAAGAACAAGTCGTTCTTGACAAACTTACAATGCTTTTTGTGCTTGACAAGATGGAAATTCCTTTGACCGAAGATTCCATTCTTGACATTTGTTCTATCAAAAACAGCTGGATAAAAAACTATATGGATTGCAAGGCAATCATCCACAACCTTGTCGATTCCAAACTTCTCTATCGTATCGGTGATGAAGAGCAAGGCAAAGTGCTTTTCAACATTTCCTACGAAGGAAGAGAGTGCCTTTCAAATCTATACAGAAGAATCCCACTCTCCTCTCGCGAAGAGATTTCTCAATATCTCAAAGCAAACAGACTTAATGTTAAGTCTTCTCAGGAATATTCTGCCACATACTTAAAAAACGACGACGGATCATACACCGTCATTTTGCAAATTTATGAGCCACTTATAACAACCCCAATGTTTGAACTTAAAATGAAAGCGCCAACCAGACAAAGTGCAAATGAAGCAATCCATAAATGGAAAAGCCAAGCGCCAACCATCTATGAAATCATTTTCAACAACTTAATAAACATAAACTAAAAAAGAGGCCACGCCTCTTTTTTTTATGGTTCATACCATTCTTTTGTCCTTTGGCTATATTTCACTTTTGCCTTACGCTTTGGCTGTTTATCGAGATTAGGAAGGCTTCCTTTCATGACATTAATTATGAAATTCTCCTCATTGAATGGACTGGTATTTGCAAAAGTTAAATCAGTTTCATTGAAATATTTTTTATACCCTTCATGCGTCACCTCAATTTTCCCAAACCCTGAAGTCAACTTTTTAATTCTCTTTTGAAGCTCATAAATGTTTTCCAAATATCCTGCACAAATTATTTTAATTTCAACTTCGCTATTTTCGATTGTTTCAATCTTTAAGGCGTGATCATTGATAAAATTCAAAACTTCTTTTGTGTTGTTTGGGACTTTGATGATTGCTTTTGAATATGGCGAAAGCAAATAAGGCTTCGAATTTTTGACCGCCCTTGCCAGCGCGATTGGTGTTGCCATATTAAAGTGCATAGGTTCACTGCCAACACTATCAAATTTCCCTGTTGTCAGAATAATATCACAGTCAATCAAATTTACTCCAAAATATCCACTTTTTGCATAGCGAAGAGCCAATCTTTCAACCTGTTTTTGATATTTGTCAATCAAAACATTCTTGCTACACTCGCTTTTAAATGCTACCCCACTTCCAATTGGCGTAGGAACAACTTTTAATTCAACCATTGATACGCTTGTGTAAGACGCCCTGCCAACACCTATTTGCGATGGAGTTTCTTTAAAAATAACTTTTTGATTTTCAAGTTTAACTTTTAAGCCATGCTCTCTTTCTAGTACGCTTTTGATAATCTCCGCTTGCACATCGCCGATAATATCTATCTTAATTTCATTGCTGTTTTCATCCAGCTGCAAATTGATAGTTGTATCTTCTATCTCAATGTTTCTTAATGCATCAACAACTTTTAGACGTTCTTCATCTTTTTCAGGGACAATAGAAATTGAAAAGAAAGTTCTATCAGTTGTATTGACCTTAATATTCCCACGCTCTCCAATATAATCGAAAGTGTCAACTTTAACGCCATGCAGAACCGCAACATCCCCCGCAGAAATTTCCGTTATGCTTTCAAACCCTAAGCCATTCAAAACTTCGATCTTTTGAACTGTTTGTTTTTGTTCTTCAATTTCGATTTTGTCTTTTACTTTAATTGTCCCTCCAAGCATTTTGACAAAGGTTTTTCTTTCTCCATTTTCAAGCCTGTTTCTGAAGCAAAAAGCAGAAAGATTGCAGGAGTGTTTGCTTGAAATTTGTACATTATTTAAAATATTAACCAACTCTTCAATACCAATACCTTTAAGTCCACTTCCGCTATATATAGGAATGATTATTTTACTGCTTGTAAGTTTTATAATCTTCTTTTGCAATTCTATTTTTTCAATCTTGCGGTTGTCTATGATTGCAGAAAAAAGTTCTTCGTCAAAATCCGCAAGATTTGTTGCAAGATTTTCATCCTCAATCAAAAAGGCTTTTTGTGTTAGATTGGCTTTTATCTCTTCAACTGTCTTAGTTAAGTTTGCGCCAAGCCTATCCATTTTATTAATAAAAATTATAATAGGGATATCTCGTTCTTCCAAAATTTTATAAATCTCTTTTGTTTGCGCCTCAACACCTTCAACTCCGCTTAAAACCAAAATTGCCATATCTAAAATTGTTGCACTTTTTTCTACTTCAGGGACAAAATCAATGTGCCCTGGAGTGTCAATAAGTTGAAAAATTTTGTCTTTTGTTTCAAAACTTACAAGCCCTGCCCTCACAGTTATTCCTCGCTGCTTTTCGATTTCCATATTGTCTGTCGTTGTCGTTCCAAAGTCAACCCTGCCCAAATTTTCTTTTATGCCAGTTTTCACAAGCAGTTGTTCTGTGATAGTAGTTTTTCCAGCATTAGCGTGAGCAAAAATGCCAAGTGTTATTTTTTGTTTTTTCATTTCATATTCTCCTTCTTAGGCGAATAAAAAAGACTGCCCAAAAACAAGCAGTCAAATATATTTGAAAAGAAACGCTCATCAAAAATAACCAGCTTGTTTTTATGTCTTTATATTAAAATATATAACAACATAAAAACTTCGCCAAATCTTTATGTGTTATTTTATGATATTGACACGCATTTCTTTTACCTCCATTCATTAGATTCATAGTTATTATATATTCTGTTTTTAAATATGTCAATAGGTAATTAGATTTTTCTTAAAAAATTAGGACCATTATTTTTTTATCTTCTCAATCTCGCCTCTTGCGATTTCGTCGCAGCGGTTGTTAAGCTGGTTATCAGCGTGGCCTTTAACTTTATGCCAAGTCACATTGTGGCGACTTGTTTGAACAAGAAGGCGTTTCCAAAGGTCAATGTTTGCAACCGTTCCGCCCTTCCAGTTTGTCTTAAGCCAAGAGCCAATCCAGTTTTGCAAGAAGGCATTAACAACATAGGCTGAGTCGCTGTAGACGTCAACATTGCAAGGCTCTTTAATTGCCTCAAGACCTTTGATAACAGCCATAAGTTCCATTTTATTATTTGTTGTCATTTCGTCGCCACCAGCAAGCTCTTTCATTTTGCCATTATGAATCAGAACGCATCCCCAGCCACCAATGCCTGGATTGCCAGAGCAAGCACCGTCAGTATACAAAACAATGTCTTTCACATTCTTTTCACCAGCGAAAGCCTCTTCAACTTTTTCTTCAAGCTTCAGCTTTTCACAAATCTCTTCAAGGCTTTCTTTGTTTTTTGGAAGTTCAGGAAAAACATCAATTCCATCATCTTTCTTTCTTGGCACGATATGGAAATGAAGATGAAAAACGGTTTGTTCCGCCGACTCGCCGTTTGCGTTCAAAATATCAATTCCATCAAAGCCGCAATCATCCACATAATGCGCTGAAACTTTTTTAACAGTGTTCATCACACGGCTTAAAGTTTTTTCGTCAGAGTCAATCACATTTTTACAATGCTTTTTTGGGATGACAAGTGTATGCCCGCTCGCATCATTTGAGATGTCAAGAAAGGCAAGAGTAAACTCGTCTTCATAAATTTTGTGGCAAGGAATTTCACCTTTTATAATCTTACAAAATATACAATCTTTCATATGATCATTATAGCCAAAATAATTTTCTTTTGCAAACAGTTTTAAGTTAAAAATAAAAAAGATAACTTAAACTAAGCTATCTTTTTGCTGCTGTAAGCATAATTCCGCCGTCAATACAAGCAGACACAATGAGGTAAATTGCAGAAATCAAAACTAAGATATAGATGATTCTTGCAATGATTGGACACCAACCGAACATCCAGTCAACGAGGTTGAATCTGAATAGTCCAACAAGTCCCCAATTTATGCCGCCTATAAGAAGCAGAATGAGCGCAATATAGTTTGCCGCGATCATGTTTACCCTCCCTACTTCTAGTTTGGGCAAATAAATCAAAATTATTTCACATTTTTAAAATATTCGTCAATTGTGCCGCCGCCTAAGCATTGCCCATCTTCTTTATATAAGACAACAAATTGCCCGGGAGTGATTGCGCGCTGTGGCTCAAAGAAATCAACCTTTA
>CAOKRZ010000058.1 GCA_948471335.1 uncultured Christensenella sp.
CAACAAGTTGTATCGCACTCCTGGAAAGGAAACTGAAAAAGTTAAGATTGTCATAAAAGACATGGGACTTGAAAAACTTCTTGACGCCTTTGCAAAACTGCTTGCAAGAAAAGAAGCAAGAGGGGAAGAAAAACCAGAGCCTAAAAAGATTGTTAAAGACCGCTTTACAGTTGCTGAAAAGATGATTTCAATTCGCGACTACGCACGCAGAACCAAACGTTTCATTTTTGAAGATCTTTACAGCGAAGATATGACAAAGTCAGAAATGATCAACGTCTTCTTGGCGCTTTTAGAGCTTTTGAAACTTCAAAGCATAAGAGTTGAACAGGCTGGTCAATTCAATCAAATAAGCATTATTTCAAACGAGGTGAACAATGGATAATTTTAACTTAAAAGATGTGTTACATTCAATTCTTTTCGTTGCTGGCGACGGCATTGAAAAAAGTTTTTTGGCTGAAAAACTTGGACAAAGTGAAAAGGATGTTGAGAAAGCTTTGAAAGAACTTGAAACTGAGCTTTCGGGAAACTCTGGCGTTCATCTCATTCGCTATAAAAACAAAGTTCAACTTTCTTCAAATCCAAGCTACGCAACTTTTATCAGCGATGTTTTAAATCCAATAAGAGAAAAATCACTCACTCGTGCGGCGCTTGAAACTCTTGCGATCATTGCATACAAGCAGCCAATCACAAAGCTTGAAGTGGAAGATGTGCGAAGAGTGAACTCTGACTATGCCGTTCAAATTCTTCTTGACCAAGATATGATTGAGGTTGTTGGAAGAAAGGACGCTGTTGGAAAACCGCTTATGTTTGGAACAACTGACAACTTCCTTAAGAGATTTAATATTGAAAACCTTTCAGATCTTCCTGATTATGAAGAGCTTATGGAAAGAATCAAAACTCTTCGCGCTGAAGAAGAGGAAGAAAAGTCTGACACTCTTTTCAGAGATGTTGAGAACATTGAGTTCAATGAAGAACTTCCCGACTTTTTGAAAAATGAAAATGTTGAAATGGTCAGCGGGGAGAAAGCGCTTGAAGAAAAGCTTTCTTCGCTTGCAACCGACTCTGACGACGCTGATATAATCTAACATTATGGAAGTTTTTCTTGCATACAATAGCCTATGCAAGACGAATTTGAAGAATATGAAATTTATGATCTATATGAAGAGCCAAGCCTTAAAGACAGGCTGAAAGTGTATCCTTTCGTCTTTTTTGCCTTTTTGTGTTTGGGCTCAAGTCTTCTTCTTTTGGTGAATCTATGCAATTTGCTTTGAGAAGGAAAAAGGAAAATAAAAAAGGGAAGCTTAAAGCTCTGCATCCCTCTTTTTTTCTGCTTATTTTTTGGTTTGGAATAAATGGCGACTTTCAAGGACTTTTGATGTTTATTGTCGTTGTCCTTTTTCATGAGTTTGGGCATTATTTCGTGGCTAAGCGGTTGGGATATAAGCTTGACTCATTTTTTCTTGCGCCATATGGCGTAAGCCTCAACTATAAAGAGGCAAATTTTGATAGCTCGGACGAACTTAAAATCGCGTTTGCTGGCCCGCTTGTGAACTTTGTTTTTGCAACAATCGGGATTGCTTTTTTTTGGATTTTTCCAGTGACTTATTCGTTCACACTGACGTTTGTTGAACAGTCGCTTATCCTTGGGCTATTCAATCTTCTGCCATGTTATCCGCTTGACGGCGGAAGAATGCTTGCCGGGCTTTTGGGAACAAAGATGCCGCGTGCAAAAGCAATGAAAATTGTTGTTGGATTAAACTTTGTTTTCTCTGGAATTTTGTTTCTTTTGTTTGTGATAACTTGTTTTATAAATTTCAATCCAACTTTTGCGCTTGCCTGCTGCTTTTTGCTTATGGGCGTTGTTCAAACAAAATTTGAGGGGAGATATAAACTTATGGCGCTTCTTAAAAAGAAAACAAAAGATTTTTCAAAACCTATTTCGCTTGCTGTCAATTCTTCAGTGACAATTGGACAAATGCTTAAACATATTGAAGTGAATAAATTTACCATCTTCTATTGCCTTTTTGAAGATGGTAAAACAAAAATCATCGATGAAAAGATTCTCTTGAAGCTTTCGCTTGACTATCCTCTCTCGATGACTCTTGATGAAATTTTTGCATTAAAACTTAGTTCAGATAAGGCATAAGTCTTTCAAGATTTGTCTTTTCCAAATTTTTAAGTTTTTCAAGCATTTCGTCGATGTCTTTTGAAATTCCTTTATGGTCATAGCAGTCTTTGACGCAAGTCAGATAACCCATAAAAGTGCCAAGAAGCATAAGCTCGGCAATGTGGCGATTTGATTTATCTGTCATTGTTGACATTTTGATTGAGCTCCAAAGTCTGGCTTTTTCAAACCAGTTGTTGTCTTTGATGCCTTCAATGCCTTCACTCTTTGCAAGCATTTCGATCTCTTTGCAAATTGTGTAATAGCCATCTTGCTGAGATGCAAGCTCCTTTTTGAATCCATCATCTTCAACCTTTGGCAAAATGTCTTCAATTGATTGAATGGCTGTTCTTGTGTTTTGATACACAGCGTTGATATAGCTTGTTAAAAGTTCTTTTTCGTTCATGTCTTCCTCCATAGTATAAGGTTGCACAGTTAAAGCAGAAATTATGTATACATTTGCAAACTTTGCAGAAAATATGACTATGAAAAAGTCAACAAAAATTTTGCTTGTTTTGTATGTCGCGGTGATGATCCCGTCAGTGATTTTGGGGAGATATGTTTTCTCTTCCTTAAAAGTCGTTGACGGAGGTTTTGGATATGACTTCAACGCTTACTCAATTTCAGGGCTGATTTTAAATGTTATTTCAATGGTGATAGGAACAATTCTGTTTTTCCGTTTCTTAAAAACGCTTTCGCTTTCGAATATGATTTTCTTTTCAACTATTCCTTACACGCTTCTCTATGGCGTCGGAATTTTTATGCTTTCTCATATAACTCAGTATACTTCGCCAATGGCACGAAACATAAGATTGCTTCTCAACATCTCGCCAGAGAATGAATACAACACCATTCTTTGGGCGGTGATTTTGTCAATTGTGTATGTTCTCATTCTTCTTTTCACATATCTCTTTCTTTGCAAGCCTGTAAACAAGGTCGAAAAAATTATGGCTAGGCTTAGTGACGGAAGGGTGAAGGAAGAGAGCGTTGAAATTGGCGGAGGAAAACAATTCAAGACGATTGAACACTCCATAAACAAAATCAACAACAATTATCGTGAAAAAGATAATATGATAAGAAAGGCCAATCTTGAAACGCAAAAGTTTATCCCAAAACAATTTTTCAAGTTTCTTGGCAAGTCAAGCATAACAGAACTTGAACTTGGCAACAAGGTCAAAAAACGTGCAACAACACTTTTATGTGACCTTAAAAGTGCGTCAGAGCATGGCAAAACTTTAAGCCTTGAAGAGAACTTCAATTTTGTCAATTCATATCTCAACATTGCTTCTCCAATCATTCGCAAGTTTGGTGGATTTGTTGATAAATATCTTGGTGACGGGCTTTTGGCAGTCTTTCCAAAACCAGAAAATGCAATTGATTGCGCACATGCGATCATACGAAACATTGAAGTGAAAAACAGGTCACTTAAATCGCTTGCAAGCGTCACTCCAAGAATAAGTCTTCATACTGGCGAAGTGGTGTTTGGAATTGTTGGTGAGGAGGAGAGAAAAAGCCCAACGGTTATCTCTGACGTTGTTGACCTTTCTGAGAAGATTGAAGAAATAAATGACTTCCTTCAAACAAAACTTATCTTTTCAAAAGCTGTACTTGATGACCTTTCATCGAAGTACAAAATTTCTTATCGTTATCTAGGCTCGCTGACCATTGAGGATGGCGCTGATTTACCTCTTTTTGAAAGCCTTGACGTTTATTCAAGAGAGAAACGAGAAAGGCTTCTTCGCCTTAAAAGCACTTTTGAAAATGGCGTAAGACTTTATAATCAAAAAGATTATCAAAATGCAAAAGCTCATTTCGAAGAGATCTTGAAGGTTGTTTCAAATGATACTGCATCATATGTATATTTCAATAAGGCAAGTCAGAAAGCGAAAAAATAGTAATATTTTAAAAAGTGTCAAGTTGCTTGACATTTTTTTTAAGTAAAGTTACAATTTAGGCTATGATAAGAAAGCGCAAACAGCCAATGAAAAAATGCCCAAGATGTCATATTGCAGTGCCTGAGCAAGCGGATACTTGCCCAGACTGTTCTTTATCATTTGATAGACTGAAGATTGCGACAAATAAGGATGCAAAACGCAAGCTTCTTCGAAACGATAGGGAATTTATAATTAGGACATCTGTTCTTCCAAGCGACATTAAGCGATATAAGCTTCTTCTCGTCACAATCTTCTTGGGCTTTTTTGGTGGACATTGCTTTTATGTGGGGAGATATTTAAAAGGCTCAATCTATTTGCTCAATTTTCTTCTTGCATTTTTTTGCGTTGTTTTCAATAATAAGGTGCTCGCCGTTTGGGATGGTATGCTTATGGAAATTCTAGGTTGCATAATCGGATTCTTTGTCCTTTTTTGGATGCTTGACATTTGGCTTGTTATATTCAAAAAGTTCAAAGTCCCAATTGCAATCGATTTAAAGGAGGATGGTGAATTAAAATGAGAGTTGTTGTTGGTATAAGCGGCGGTGTTGACTCTTCAGTTGCTGCCTATCTTCTTAAACAAGAAGGACATGACACAATTGGTCTTTTTATGGTCAACTGGCAGGAGAAGGATGGCACTTGCACCGCAGAAGAAGATTTTGAGGATGTGAAAAGGGTATGCAATAATATTGGAATACCATATTTCAGTGTGAACTATTCTAAGGAGTACTATGACCGTGTGTTTAAATATTTCTTAGAGGAATATTCAAAAGGCAGGACGCCAAACCCAGATGTTCTGTGCAATCGTGAAGTTAAGTTTGGGCCTTTTCTCGAAAAGGCTATGGCACTTGGTGCTGACATGATCGCAACAGGACATTACGCAAAGAAGATTGAAAGGGATGGCAAGTTCTATTTGTATAAAGCAGACGATCTCAACAAAGATCAGTCCTATTTTTTGAATCAGCTAAGTCAAGCACAGCTATCTAAGGTTATCTTCCCACTTGAGAATATAGAAAAGCCTATGGTTAGAGAAATTGCCAAAAAGCTTGACCTTTCAACGGCTGAGAAGAAAGACAGCACAGGCATTTGCTTCATTGGAGAACGTAACTTTAAGAAGTTCTTGAAAGGCTTCCTTCCAGCAAAGCCAGGCAAGATCTGTGACCTTGAAGGAAATGAAATAGGTGAGCATGACGGGCTTATGTATTACACTCTTGGCCAAAGACGCGGGCTTAACATTGGAGGAATGAAAGGCGGAAATGGTCAGCGCTGGTTTGTTATAAGAAAGGATCTTAAAAACAACATTCTCTACGTTTCTCAAGGCGAAGACGATGAGCTTTTCTCAGACGGACTATACGCAAGCGGATTCAATTGGATTCCAGAAAAACCAAAAGAAAAAGAATTTGATTGCCTTGCCAAGTTTCGCTATCGTCAACCTGACCAAAAGGTGC
>CAOKRZ010000059.1 GCA_948471335.1 uncultured Christensenella sp.
TGTATCTACTATAAATTTAGTTTTATAAATGTAAAAATAAAACTGTAAGAATGGATCTTAAAACCAGCGCTGACGAATTTGTAAATGCACCAGTTGCATTCGCTGCCTAAGTTCATTCAAAAAAACTTGGTCAACTAAAGTTTGACCTGCTCAATCCAGTCTGGCTTAACTGGAACCTGAGTATCATGAACAAGCAAAACTCTATGACAAGTTTGTCGTTATAGTCATAGAAAACAAAAACGGCTGGTCAAAGAAATTTGTTTATGGATGAACCTTTGGCGAGAATTAAACATAAACTACACACGTAGAAAAACTTTGGGTTTGCTTTTCGGACGCGGGTTCAAATCCCGCCGTCTCCACCAAATTTTCAAGTTTGAAAATCAAAAAGCCAAAAAAACAAAAAGGAAGTGAAATTTATGACAAGTTCAGTTATCATCACAATCGCAATCGTGCTTGGAATTATCGTTGCCGGTGGATTTCTCCTCTATTTCATGGGCGACATTCTTATGAGCCTTGCAAACAGAAAGAAAGACGAAAAGGTTATCGAAAAGAAGAAAAACAAGGATACAGAAAAAATGCGTGAGCAACTTGAAGAAATGGGCGCTGACGCTGAAGAACTTAAGGCTGTTCCTGAAATCGCTGAAATGCTTTACAGTGGCGCTGTAGTTGAAAGCTATAACCCAGAAGCTGAAGAAGTTCAAGAAGAAGCAGTTGAAGAAACAACTGAAGAAGTTGAAGAGGAAACTGAGGCAGAGGAAACTGAAGAGGAAGAGTCTGAAGAAGACGAACGCGACGCTGAAATCGAAAGAAAGAGACAAGAACTTATGGCTCGCCTTGAACGTCTTGCTGCTGAAGATGAGGAAGAAGACGAAGAAGAGGAAGAGGACGAAGAGGAATCTGAAGAAGAAACCGAAGAGTCTGAAAAAGCTGAAGAAGAAGTCGTTGAAGTTGAAGAGGAAGAAGAAACAGCTGAAGAAGAAGCTGAAGAGGAAGAAACTCCAGTTGCACCTGTTGCCGCTGCAGTTGTTCCAGCAGCTCCTGCAGTTACAGCAGTTACTTCAACCATGGATGAACTTCTTGAAGCCCTTGCTGCAAAACAAGAAAAACTTAAAGCAAACGAAAAAGAACTTCGCGCTTGCAAGAAAGAATATCTTCCACTTCGCAGAGTTAAGAGAACTCTTGAAAACGATGAAAAGAAACTTCGCAGAAAAGAAGCCCTTGTTGCTAAACAAAAAGTTGTGCTTTATGGCGTAAACAACTATGCTGATATCGATGAAGAAAAAGCAAAGAAACTTGCAGAAGACCTTGATCTTCTTGATGGACTTAAACTTTCAGTTGAACACTGCCAAGAAGTTATGGACAAAAACAAAGACAGATTCCCACTTCTTGAAAAGATGTTCGAAGTGCTTACTTCTCAAAACGCTGAAATCAAAGAAGACATTGCAAAAATCGAAGCTGATATTGCTAGACTTAAAGAAGGAAAATAATCATAAATTTCAATTAGATATAGAAAAAGAACGCTTACAAAAGCGTTCTTTTTTTGTTTTTAGAATATGAATGTAAAGTAAAATAAAAATGATTATTTCCAATCAATAGGCTCAATATGGTGGTTTTTTAAAAATTCGTTGCATTTTGAGAAGTGCTTGCAGCCAAAGAAGCCACGATATGCTGAAAGTGGGCTTGGGTGAGGGGCTTTAAGCACAAGATGCTGTTTCTCAATAAATGATGCAAAGCTTTGGGCATAGCTTCCCCAAAGAAGAAATACGCAAGGCTCTTTGCGGCTGCCAATCATTTTAATAATTTGGCTTGTCAGCTGCTCCCAACCTTTGTCTTTGTGCGAATTTGCTTGCCCGCGCCTTACTGAAAGCACGGTGTTGAGAAGCAAAACTCCTTGATCAGCCCAGCGAGTGAGGTCGCCAGAAGGAAGGCATTTTATTCCTAAATCCTCTTCAATTTCCTTTTTGATGTTGATAAGTGAAGGCGGGTTGTCAATGTTTTCAGGCACTGAAAAAGATAAGCCTTGTGCTTGACCAGGTTCGTGATAAGGGTCTTGACCGATAATCACAACCTTGACTTTCTCAAAAGGCACATGATTTAGCGCATTGAAAAGTTTTTCTTCGGCTGGATATATTTGAAAACGTGAATATTCATCTGCCAAAAAATCTTGCAACTTTTTAAAATATGGTTTATCAAATTCACTTGCCAGCAAATCAAACCAGCTTCGTCGTATTTGTATCATATTTTGATTATATCATATTCAGAGTAACAATTCAAACAAATTTGACTATTGACATTGTGAAGCTTGTGTTGTATAATTGGAAAGAGGTAACAAAAATGCAAAACGAAAAATATGTTGTGGCAAAGTCAAAGAAAGAAATTGAGGCAATGATCAAACAACAGAAGGCTTATCGTAAAAGATTGGGCAAGCGTGCGGCGATCCATGGCGTATTTGTGGCAGTGAATATAACAGCGAATGTTCTTTTGTCGTTAAATAATAATTCTGCCAGACTTGTTTTCGCTTTTTTGACCGGTGTAAATATTTATTTTTCAATCAGCAGTCTTAGAAAGCGAAATAAATTAGGTGAAATTTTAAAAGATTCAGAGCGTCGTTTAAATATGAAGAGATTGGAAATCGCGTTGACCGGCAAAGATTCAGATGAACTCGGCGATGAGATTTTCGGTGAGAAAATCCCACAAAGAAATGATGACGATGTAACATATATTTAAAAAAGAGCTTATTTAAGCTCTTTTTTTATTTCCTTATTTTCTTGTGCTTACTGCAACTGATAGTGCAACGGTTGCGCCTACGATTGGGTTGTTGCCCATTCCGATAAAGCCCATCATTGCAACGTGTGCAGGCACTGAAGAAGAGCCTGCAAATTGTGCGTCGCAGTGCATTCTTCCCATTGTGTCAGTCAGGCCATAACTTGCAGGGCCAGCCGCCATGTTGTCAGGATGAAGCGTTCTTCCTGTTCCTCCGCCAGATGCAACAGAGAAATAAGTTCTGCCGTTTTCATTGCACCACTTTTTGTAAGTGCCGGCAACAGGGTGTTGAAATCTAACAGGGTTTGTTGAGTTGCCTGTGATTGATACGTCAACCTTTTCTTTAATCATGATTGCAACGCCTTCTGGCACGTCATAAGCACCATAAACTTTGACGTTTGCTTTTTCGCCTTTAGAGAACTTCGTTTCGCCTAAAGTTTTAAGTTTCCCAGTTTTGTGATCATATTTTGTGTTGACATATGTGAAGCCGTTTATACGCGCGATGATGTATGCTGCGTCTTTGCCAAGTCCGTTAAGGATGACATTGAGAGGAGTTTTTCTCACTTTGTTTGCAGTTCTGACAATTCCCATAGCGCCTTCTGCCGCGGCAAAGCTTTCGTGCCCTGCAAGAAAGGCAAAACTCTTTGTCTTTTCGTCAAGAAGCATGGCTGCAAGTCTGCCGTGACCGATTCCGATTTGGCGGTCGTCAGCAACTGAGCCGAGGGTGCAAAATGCTTGCAAGCCTTCTCCAATTTTAAGGGCAGCGTCGGTCGCGCTTGTCACATTTGATTTGATTGCAATTGCAACGCCAAGTTCATACGCCTTGACAGCGTTGTCAAAACAAATTGGCTGAATGCCGCGCACAATCTCTTCAACATTGATCTTTGCTTTGTCGCAGATTGCTTTCGCTTCGTCGAGGCTTTTGATTCCATAGCCAGCAAGGCAAGCTTTAATGTTGTTACTTTCCATAATTAAACCCTCCTTGGGTCAATCACGCTGACCGCTTCATCAAATCTTCCATAAGTTTTTGTCGCTTTCTTGATTGCGTCTTTTGGCTTAATTTTCTCATCTTTCAAAAGATTCATAAGCGCGCCGATTGAAACATATTCATAGCCGATTATCTCTCCGTTTTTGTCAAGACCTTCCTTGGTTATATATCCTTCTGCAAGGTTGAGATAACGTGTTCCTTGGTCAGCACGTGAATAAACTGTGCCGACATTGCTTGTAAGGTTTTTGCCAAGGTCTTCAAGAGCAGCACCAATTTCCAAGCCGTTTTCAGAGAAGGCCGATTGACTTCTTCCATAAACAAGCTGCAAAAAGATTTGCTTCATTGCATCATTTATCGCGTCGCACACAAGGTCAGTGTTGAGCGCTTCCAAAATTGTTTTACCAGGTAAAATTTCAGCTGCCATAGCTGCTGAATGAGTCATACCGCTGCAGCCAATTGTTTCAACAAGCGCCTCTTTGATGACCCCATTTTTGACATTGAGTGTCAGCTTGCATGTGCCTTGCTGTGGCGCACATTTTCCACAGCCATGTGAAAAGCCACTTATTTGTTTAATTTCTTTCACTTGAACCCATTTTGCTTCTTCAGGAATAGGGGATGGGCCAAAACCTGTCATGTTGATAGGACAACTCATAATTTTTTCCTCCAAGAGTATTTTATAACAAAGATGAGAAATGTCAAAATGATTTAGCAAAAAAACAAATGTGAAGCACAAGGTCAATTTTTCACATTTGTTTTTTATGATCGAAGTTGAATTTGATTCTGGGTGAAATCTTCACTTTTTATCTTTAGGTGTACAATAGACGCGCTCAGGGTCAACAAAAAGCTGACAAGGACTGCATTCAAGCAGATATGCAAGTTCATATGCCTGCTTAAATGTGATAGGACTTGCTGGCTCACATATGATTTCTGAAAGCTCAGTCGGCGTCATATTCATTTTGGCCGCAAGTTCAGCAAATCTAATTTTCTGTTTCCTTCGCATTAAGTCAATAAAATCCATATCTATTAATTCCATTTCACCTCCTAAAGTACTGTACTATAGTACATTATGTATTTTAAATAAAAGTTTGAACTATACTCATCATATGGAAATAAAGAAAAATTTTAGTTCAAACTTAATAGGATTGATGAATGAAAGGGGAGTAAATCGTATGCAACTTGCTCGTGCTTTGCAAGTTTCGGACTCTGCTGTTTCAAAGTGGATTTTGATGCAACGAGAGCCAACCCTGACAAACATATATAAAATAACCCAATATTTAAAATGCACATTCGAAGACCTTGTGCAGGATTAAGTATAGTATTTTTTTTATATCAAGTCAAACTTTTTTACATCGAGGAAAAAATTCCTCAGCGACTTTTTTTGAATACTTTTATGAGATAATACGAATATGGAAGAACTTTTAGAGAGATTTAGAAAAAATTTAAAGGATAAAATAGAAGATAAGGAATATTCGCAAAGAGAATTCGCCAAACTTTTAGGTTGTGATCAAACATCAATTTCAAAATGGATAAATGCGAAAGCAGAGCCTAAACTTTCAAATATATTGAAGATTTTGGAAGTTTTTGATTGTGATTTCTATGAATTTTTCAAGAAAGATAAATAATCTTTTTTATATTCGAATATCTTATTCAGGATCAATTTCTTG
>CAOKRZ010000060.1 GCA_948471335.1 uncultured Christensenella sp.
GGGACTGCTTCTTTGAATGGTGGGTTTCGGGAAGCAGGCTGTTTAGTTCCCTGGGCCCTTGAGTGACGAGTCACTTTCAGAGTTGAGCCCACTGCCATATGTAGCCTGCCCTGTGAATACCTCTTTTTCCCCTTTGCTTTTAATATTGGAAGTATTTTATTTTCCACCTATTATGAACTTTTTTCCATTTTTGACAGCAACGACCTTTCCGATTTCAACACCCATATGATTTTGTGTTTTGTCGTAAATGATTTTATCATTCCCGAAATATCCAGGAATGTAATCGCCGCGATTGAAAACTTTTTTAAGGTTAGCTATATCTTGCTCATTAAAATTAAAATCGTTGTCGATCGCTTTTCGATATGTCGTCACAGCTTGTCCTACGTATGCACTTCTTCTTGCCCTTCCTTCAATCTTAAGGCTGTCGACGCCGCTTGAGACAAGCTCCTTAAGTTTTGGAAGCATACAAAAATCTTTGGTGCTTAAAAGATAGCCCTTCTTTTCTCCGTTTCCAGTTTTCATCGTGTATGGCAAGCGACAAAATTGTTTGCATCTTCCGCGGTTTCCGCTTGCGCCGGCAAGCAGTGAGCAAAGATAACAATTTCCAGAAAAGCTTACGCAAAGTGCGCCTTGAATAAAATATTCTATTTCAGTGTCAAGATTATCTTTGATTCTTCGAATCTCACTTAAAGGAGTTTCTCTTGCAAGCACAATTCTTTTGAAACCTATGCTTTTTAAAGCTTCAGCCCCTTCCAAATTTTCAATCCCCATTTGAGTGCTGGCGTGAAGTTCAATCCCCTCAAACTTTTTGCTTAATAGATATGCCAGACCAATGTCTTGAACGATGAATGCATCAATCTTGGCGTCAAGTGCTTTTCTCACAACTTCCAAAACTTTTTCGATCTCTTCATCAAGAATCAATGTGTTAAGAGTCAAATACACTCTCACTCCAAAAAGATGAGCTTGTCTGACTGCATCTTTAAGATTTTCAAAAGAAAAATTTTCAATATTTCCACGTGCGTTAAAATCACTTGCGCCAAGATAAATTGCATCAGCGCCAGAGTTTAGTGCAACAAAAAAGCTCTGCAGATTGCCTGCAGGCGCCAAAAGTTCAACTCCATTTGTGCCAAGAATTCTTTTCATGGAACAATTATATCACATTTTTCAGCCAAGCGCAACATCAAGAGCCATCATCAGCACAAAACCTATCAAAAAGCCCCAACTGCCAATGCTTGACTTTTCTGAAAGCTTTGCTTCAGGGATAAGCTCCTCTGCCACAACAAAAAGCATTGCCCCTGCCGAGAATGCCAAAAACCAAGGCATAAGCGACGTCAATTGCGTCGAAAGGAAAAAGCCAATGACAGCCATAATTGGCTCAACAATGCCGCTAAGCATCCCAAAAAGAAACGATTTAAATTTATTCTGCGTTTGCTTAAGCATTGGAAGACTTATTGCCGAGCCTTCAGGGAAGTTTTGAATTCCAATTCCAATTGCAAGGATAAGCGCGCCATAAAGTGCTGACTGTGTGCCCACAACAAACGCACTTCCAAAAGACAACCCCACGGCCAGCCCTTCTGGAATATTATGAAGAGTGACTGCCAGAAAAAGTTTGGAAGATTTTGAAAGGTAAGGCTCTTTTTTGTTATTGATCACAGCCAAAAGTTTATCAATCAAAACTAAAAATAAGCCCCCTAGCATAACGCTGACCGCAGCTGGCACAAAAGCCCAATTCCCGTAATTTGATGCCCCTTCAATTGAAGGAATGATCAGCGACCAGATTGAAGCCGCAATCATAAGCCCAGAAGCAAAACCAAAGAATAGACTGTTGCATTTGTTTGAGACTTCTTTTTTAAACAAAAACACCACAGCCGAGCCAAGAGTTGTCATCAGAAAAATAAAGAAAATTCCAAGTATCACAATTACAGTCGCGTTCAAAACCTTTTTCTCCCTAGAGCAAGAACGGAAAATCCGCTCTATTATCAATATAGAAAAAGTGAAAACGATTGTTACTGATTAAATTAAAAACATTTTGCTTTAATAAAAAAATGGCGCATCCCACGCCATTATATTTTTAAAACTCGCAGTTGTTTGGAGTTCTTGGGAAAGGAAGCACGTCACGGATGTTTTTCATTCCTGTCACATACATCAAAAATCTTTCAAAGCCCATTCCAAAGCCGCTGTGTTTCACGCTGCCAAACTTACGCAGATTCAAGAACCACCAGTAATCTTCTTCTTTAAGCCCAAGTTCATGAATTCTGTTTAAAAGTACATCATAGCGCTCTTCTCTTTCGCTTGCGCCGCAAAGCTCGCCAATGCCAGGAACGAGAAGATCGGTTGCTCTGACAGTTTTGTTGTCATCATTTAAGCGCATATAGAAAGCCTTAATTTCCTTTGGATAGTCATAAACAAAAACTGGTTTTTTGTAAACAACTTCAGTGAGATATTTTTCATGCTCTGTTTGGATGTCACTTCCCCATTCAACTTTATAGTCAAACTTATCGTTGTTTTTCATAAGAATGGCAATTGCATCTGTGTAAGATACGCGCGCAAACTCATTGTCAGTCACGTTGTGAAGTTTATCGATAAGCCCAGGCTCAACAAAGCTGTTGAAAAATTCAAGTTCGTCTTTGCATTTGTCGAACAAATAGTTGATTGCATATTTCACCATTTCTTCCATAACGTCCATGTCATCAAAAAGTTCAGCAAATGCCATTTCAGGCTCAATGTGCCAAAACTCATTTACGTGTTTGACTGTGTTGCTGTTTTCAGCACGGAAAGATGGGCCGAAGGTGTAAATCTTACCCATTGCAAGCGCAAAAGCTTCACCTTCAAGTTGGCAAGAAGGCGAAAGGAAAACTTTCCTTCCAAGCAGTTCATCTTCTGGCTTAAGTTTTTTGCCAGCATAAATATCTTGTGTGCTGACTCTGAAAAGTTCTCCAGCGCCTTCACAATCTGATGCAGTCAAAATTGGAGCATGAAGATGCACAAAGCCCTTTTCATTGAAAAATTTGTGAAGAGCAAACGCGCTTTCGCTTCTCACTCTGAAAACCGCATTGAAAAGGTTTGTTCTTGGTCTCAAATATGCTTGCTCTCTTAAAACTTCAAGCGAAGTTTTTTTCTTTTGAATTGGATAGCTTTCATCAGTTGCAGAAAGAATCTCAACTTTGTCGGCCACAAACTCAAATGGTTGTTTTGCTTCTGGAGTAAGCTTAAGTTCCCCTTCACAAAGCACACTGCTGCCGGTGTTTAAGTGACAAACGTCGGCATAGTTTGAAAGCTTTTCAGCATTCAAAACAACTTGAATGCCTTTGAAAGACGTTCCGTCATTAAGGTCAATAAATCCAAAAGTTTTCATATCACGCACTGAGCGCACCCAGCCACCAATTTTAAAGGATTTTCCGCCAAATTTTTCTGGCTGTTTTCTTATATCTGCAATATCAATTTTTTTCATAAAATCTCCTAGTCTTTTTTGATAAGTTGAAGTCCCAAATCTCTCAACACTTCGTCGTCAATTTTGTTTGGTGTGTTCATAAGGTTATCTCTTCCGTTCTTGTTGAGTGGGAATGCGATAACTTCGCGAATAAGGTCATAACCCATAATTTGCATAAGCATTCTGTCAAATCCGATTGCCCCGCCTGCGTGTGGAGGCGCGCCATATGAGAAGGCATTGAAGAGTGCTGAGAATTTGTTTTCAACAACGCTTTTGTCATATCCAACAAGGTCGAAAGCTTTAACCATAACGTCTTGGTCGTGATTGCGTACTCCACCTGAAAGCATTTCATAACCATTGCAAACAAGGTCATATTGGAAAGCAACGATATCAAGTGGATTTTTGTTTAAAAGCGCGTCCATTCCGCCTTGAGGCATTGAGAATGGGTTGTGAGAGAAGTCAAGCTTGCCTGTTTCTTCATTGATTTCATAGAATGGGAAATCAACAATCCAGCAGAAAATGACTTTGTTTTTGTCGATAAGATCAAGTTCTTCTCCAAGTTTGTTTCTTAAGAATGATGCAAGTTTGATTGCCATAGTCTTTGTGTCAGCAACCATGAAGATTGACTCTCCTGCTTGAAGATTGAGCTTTTTGATAAGGGCCTTGCGCTCCTCGTCAGTCACAAACTTAGCAATTGAGCCAGTAAATTCATTGCCGTCAAACTTAAGCCATGCCACACCTTTGCCTTCAAGTGAGACAATGTATTTTGAAAGGTCATCATAAAATCTTCTTCCCTTGTCTTCGCACTTTGCTTTAATCGCCTTGATTGTTTTTCCCTTGAAAGCATTAAATTCAGTGTTTGCGAAAATCTCAGTCACGTCGTAAACAAGAAGTGGATTTCTTAGGTCTGGTTTATCAGAACAATATTTTTCAATTGCTTCTTTGTAAGGAATTCTCACAAAAGGTGCTTTTGAAACGTCAAATTTTGTGAAATTTTCATAAATTCCACTCACGACATCTTCACAAACTTCAAAAACGTCTTCTTGTGTTGCAAAACTCATTTCAAAGTCGATTTGATAAAACTCACCAGGTGTTCTGTCAGCGCGTGCAGCTTCATTTCTGAAGCATGGTGCGATTTGAAAATATTTTTCATACCCAGAAACCATAAGAAGCTGTTTGAATTGTTGAGGCGCTTGTGGAAGAGCGTAAAACTCGCCTTTATTAAAATATGTTGGCACGATAAAGTCACGCGCACCTTCTGGTGAACTTGATGCAAGAATTGGCGTTTGCACTTCAACAAATTCATTTGCGTGGAACTTGTTGCGCACATAATTCAAAAGATCACTTCTCACTTTCAAAACTTTGTGAGTCTCTGGATTACGCAGATCAAGATAGCGATACTTAAAGCGAAGTTCTTCCTTTGTGTTTGGTGCATCATTGATTTCAAAAGGAAGCACAGGATTGCATTTGCCAAGAAGTGTGATCTCTTTTGCCACAACTTCGATGTCGCCTGTTTCCATATTTTTGTTTTTTGAAGAGCGCTCTGCAACAATTCCGCTGACTCTTACAACGCTTTCTTTGCAAAGTCCGTCAATAAGGTGTTCGTCATTGACAAGGACTTGAGTGATTCCGTAATTATCTCTAAGCGTGCAAAAAATGATTCCGCCAAGTTTTCTGATTGAGCCAATCCAACCTGACAAAACAACATCTTTGCCAACGTCTGAAATTCTGAGTTCTCCGCAAGAGTGAGTGTGATAAATATTTGTTTTCATATAAAAGATTTCTCCTATTTTTCAAATTATATCATAATTAAATTTCCCATGCAAGAAATTTCAAAGATATGTAAATCCAAAATACAAAAAAAGTCACGATCGTGACTTTCTATTTAATCAAATAAACAATTTT
>CAOKRZ010000061.1 GCA_948471335.1 uncultured Christensenella sp.
GTCTGCCATAAAAAGCAAAACTTCTTCGTCAAGCATTTCACTCTTTGCCCTATTCACACAATCACAATGAATGACATTGCAATCACACATTTTTCCACAATTTCCCATATAGTCCTCCTAAAATATGATTGAACAACCGTTCAACTGTTATTATTATAGTTGAATACTCGTTCAATTGTCAACAAAATTTCAAAAGTTTTCGAATTTTTTTTTAAAAAAAAGAGGGCTTTTTTAGTTGTTTGATTTTGCGACTTTTTCTGATTTTTGATTTTGCGACTTTTTCTGTGCGACTGCCTGCCCGCTTTTAATCCCTTTTTGACCAGAGATTTGACTCCCCCTGGTTGGCTAGTATTGTTTGTCGGCAAATCGCATTTTGATAGTGTGTTTTTATGACAATTTATGGTTAAAACAACTATCAAAACAAATAATCATTATTTTTTATTCTGTTTTTTGAAGATGTTATTGTGATTAAGTAGTCTATAACTCTCGCCTTTAAGGTTTATAATCTGGCAATTATGTGTCAATCTATCTAGCATTGCACTAACCATATTTTCATCTTGAAACAACTCGCCCCACTTTGCAAAGTCAAGGTTTGTTGTGATAACTATTGATGTTCTATTGTAAAGTTTATTTGCCAACTCATACATCAACAAAACATCCTGTTTTTCAAGTTGCTGATATCCAACTTCATCAATAATAACCAACTGACACTTATATAGATATTTCACTCTTGCACTACTAGACTTAAACACTTCCTTTGTTTTCAATAAGTAAATCAAATTTTCAAGTGTAGAAAAGAAAACTTTATAATTTTGCGATAGTGCCAAATGACCAAGTGCAACCGCTAAGTGAGTCTTACCTGTTCCAGAACCACCCATAAATATAATGTTATATTTTTCTTGCAACCAATTCAGTTTCTTCAACTCTTCAATCTGCCACTTGGATAACTGAGGCTGAAAATTCAAATCATATTCTTCCAAGGTTTTAAAGCTTGGCAAATGTGCCTTACCTATTTTTGTTGTTCTTGACTTTTGTTCTCGCAATATAAGTTCTTTATGTAAGCATTCATATAAAAACTGCAACTTTTCATCACTTTCATCTTGCAAATTAAAATATGCTTTGCTCATATGATGCAAGCCAAGTTTTTTTGCAACTTCTTGTATGTCGGTAACGCTAAACTTCTTCATCACCGCCACCTATAAGCCACATATATTTGTTTAGACCTTCCGCTCGTTCCACATAAGTTTTCTTTGTTCTAATCGGCATAATATCAGTTTTTTTCTCACTATGCGCCATTAAATAAGTCAATAGTTCAGTTGCATCAAATTTCTCGTTCTTATTGCACCACTTAATGGCATTAGCGATTTCCTGCAAAGAGTATTCTTTTGCAATCTTTTTAATTAGTCCACATTGCTCTTTCACATATCTTGGTTTTTCTCTTATAATCTCATTTAAAAACTCAATCGCAAGCTTGTTATCACCTAAACTTTCAACAGTTCGTTTAATAAGTCTTGAATGCTTGTTATCGTCATCTTTGCTTGCAAGTTTAGAAGTCAACCCTTTGCCAATTAAAAGCTTATGCCTTGCGACAAATTCTTTGGTTTCAGCATCATAAACATTTATAAAATCACCAACTATTTCAAGCAAAACCTTATCGCCTTGCTTAAATCTAAACGCTGGCAAAGTGTAATAGTTGCTTCTAAAAATAAAGTAATTCAAATCAGTTGCCGTTGCAATATATTCATTCTTCTTTCTTAATGAGTATGGTGTATGTTTAAGCAAATACTCTTTCTCTTCTTTAAAATTATCTCTTGGAGCTTGTCTAGTTGTCATATTGATTTTGCCGTTTCCAGTTCTATCCAACCAATCCAGCAAATCACTATTTAAGTTATCAATCCCACAAAGCACCTTGTGGTCAAAGAAACTTGTTTTCACAAACTTAACAACGTTCTCAACCCTGCCCTTTGTGTCGGGGTCTTGCTTTTTGCAAAGATAAACATCCAAGCCAATAAAGTTTTTATAAGTTTCAAACTCTTTGGTAAAAATCACATTTCCGCAATTTTCATTCACAACCATCACTCTGTCTTGGTCATACATAATCGTTTTTGGTTTTCCACCGAAATACGCAAATGCTCGCTCATGCGCATCAACAAAATCTTTGCTAGTAAAAGCTTCTCGCTTGCAATACACAAACTTATATCTTGAATACATGAGTACAATGCAGCAAAAGTAAATCTTGATTTTAACATCATAAACATCTCGAATCCATATTTCTCCCATGTCCACTTGTGCAAGTTCACCAGGTTTTGTATCTCCAATCAACTGATATGCTCTGCCGACCTTTCCGCTTATTCCAAGCACATCTCTCAGTTTTCGCATATACCTATAAAACGCACTTTCACTTGCAGAAAACTTCGTATCCATCTCTTTAATCTTGTCAAACAATGTGGCATTCCTAATTCCAGGATTATCTTTCAATTCTTCCATCAAAAAGTTTCTATACTTTTCAATTTTATCATTTCGCATCAACTTGTCACTATCAGCAAAATCATCAATTGAATAATCCCAATACTTCCTGACTGAAAATTGTTTTAATCCAGTCATCTTCACAACTTCACTTTTCGTGAACCCATCTTCTTTTAATTTTTTAATCTCTAAAAATTCTTTCATCTTCAACATTTCGTTATCTCCATATACAAAACTTAAAACATCGACTAAATAGTCAACATTTCAGAATGGAAAATCCAAAATACACAAAACAATTTTCATCTATGAGCTTCCGCTTCCATCTCGCATCCACCCATAACCCAGCCGTCGCAATTCACCACCAGCTGTTGTAAGCTCTCGCCTACCTTTCAAAAATCACTATTCTCGCAAACCCACCTCCTTTAATATTTCCATTATAACAAAAAAGAGTTGATTGTCTATCTAAATCAACTCTCTTATATTTAACATATTCCAAAAAACTTTTCAAAGAAGTTTTTTAATCTTTCTATTACAGAAAGTTTTTTCTTTTCTCTAGTACCACCAAATCTAGACATGGCAGGCATTAATTTATCAATGTCGGTTCCAGTTGTTTTCATCACACCATCACGGAATGAGTACTCAACAAATTTACGAGTTTCATTTTCTTTTAATTTTTCCTCATTAATAATAGAAACAAGTTCTAATTCTTTTTGTTTTGCAACAAATTCACGCCATTCAATCATAACATCATCAACATCGTTAATCCCTGCAATAAAGTTTTCAATAAGAGCTTTCTTGCTACGCAATTCCAAGCTTGAATCAATAGCTTTATTGATTGAAATAAGCACTTCTTTATCTTCTTGATGGCTGTCGTGATATTTCTTAACAAGCATTAAAATATAATCTATATTAATCTCAACTTGCTTAATAAGTTCAACTTCAAATACGATATCATCAATTATATCTTCTACTTCGTGAGTTTCTCTTTGTCTCTTCCATTCTTCATAAAGGTCATTATATCTTGACAAATAATCTTGCATTTGGCGTTCAGTCAATATTTCATTTCCATCAAACTCATCAAATGATGATAGCAAGTTCTTCATGCGAAGGATTGCACCAAACAAACTAATAAAATCTTTTTGTGCCTTCTCACCAATAATTCGCGGCTCTGACAATGGGTATTTTATTTCAAGTTCTTGGATTAAATCAACATAGCCAACTTTACGATTTCCCTCATCATCCACATAACCATTATAATAATCTTTATATCCTTTAAGCAGGCAAATACCACCCGCTTCTTTATCTCCAAATAAAGCGACAGCATCATCTGTTCTTTTTTGTAAGTTCCTAAAACAAACAATATTACCAAATCTTTTTACAGAGTTAAGTATTCGATTTGTTCTTGAAAAAGCTTGAATAAGTCCATGTTGTTTTAAGTTTTTATCTACCCACAGTGTATTAAGTGTTGTGGCATCAAAACCTGTTAAAAACATATTGACTACTATAAGTAAATCGAGCTCCTTATTCTTCATTCTGAGAGAGACATCTTTGTAATAGTTTTGAAATTTATCGCTAGATGTATCATAGTTTGTTTTAAACATTTTGTTGTAATCTTTAATTGCATCTTCCAAAAAATCACGAGAAGATTTGTCAAGACTATTTGTATCTTCAGAGTTCTCTTCATCAAGCATTCCATCTTCAACATCTTCGTTTGCACCATAACTATAGATAGTTGCTATTTTAAGATTTTTAGATGGATTTTCTGCCATTTGTCTTTTAAATTCATTGTAATAAATCTTTGCAGCATCTACTGAAGATACACAAAAGATTGAATTGAATCCAGATAATCTCAACTTTTGTTTTACTTCTGCAATAGCATTTTTATCTTTCGCAGACACAACTTCACAAATGTTTGTCAAAGCATTGAAGTTATAACTTTTTTCGTTTCTATAAGTCTTTTGGTTGAAATGAGTTAAAATATAATCAACAACTTTAGAAATTCTTTTTGGTGCCAAAAATGCTCTTTCTCTGTTTATATCATAAACTTGCTTATCATCTATGTTTGGCTCATTCTCCATTGTTTTAATATAGTCAACTCTAAATGGTAAAACATTTCTATCATTTATCGCGTCAACAATGGTATATGTATGCAATTTGTCCCCAAATGCCTGCTCAGTAGTTTTAAGATTGATATGTTTAGCACTACTATTTGAATTTACTGCAAAAATTGGAGTCCCTGTAAAACCAAATAAATGGTACTTTTTAAATGCTCTCACAATAGCAACATGCATATCACCAAATTGGGAACGATGGCATTCATCAAATATAATTACACAATGTTTATTATAAACTTCGTGGTCTTTGTATTTTGAAATAAAATTATCCAACTTTTGAATAGTAGTAATAATAATTCTTGAATTAGAATCTTCAAGCTGTTTCTTAAGCACTGCTGTCGATTTATTGCTGTTAGCAGCACCTTTTTCAAACCTGTCATATTCCTTCATTGTTTGATAGTCAAGATCTTTTCTATCTACAACAAATAACACTTTATCTATATAAGACAGTTTGGTTGCAAGTTGTGCCATCTTGAAAGATGTTAAAGTCTTTCCGCTGCCTGTTGTATGCCAAATATAGCCACCCGCTTTAACGCTACCATAGGTTTTATAATTGTTGCTTATTTCAATTCTATTTAAGATTCTTTCGGTTGCCACAATTTGATAAGGTCGCATAACCAAAAGCATTTTCTCACTTGTGAAAACACAATATTTTGTAAGGATATTAAGAAGTGTATGTTTCGAAAAGAATGTTTTTGTAAAATCAATAAGATCTGGGATTATTCTATTATTAC
>CAOKRZ010000062.1 GCA_948471335.1 uncultured Christensenella sp.
AGCTCTTTCAAAGTCAATTTCACTTCCATGAGTCAAATATCCACGTTTTTTCGCCACATCTTCAAGCGTTGCGTTTTTTAAGTATCTTTTCTCAACGAGTTCTGGATAAAGATTATTGAGACACTCAAGAAGGCCCTCAGCAAGCTCAACCTGATCGACAATCATGTCTTTAATGCTTCCAATGAAAGCAAGTTTCGAGGCAATCTCTTGATCAACAAGGTTTGGATAAAGCGTCCCCGGAGTGTCACATATTTCAATATTGTCACCAAGAGACAACCATAAATTTTGTTTAGTCACTCCTGGTCTGTCTCCAGTGACAGCTTTTGCCTTGCCGCACAGGTTATTGATAAGCGTGCTTTTCCCTGAGTTTGGCACGCCCACAACCAAAGCCCTCACTGTTGTTTTGACGCCTCTTGCAAGATATTTTTGAATTTTTGCATTTGCAAGAGTTTTAATCTTTTGCTTTATAATTTTGCCTGCACCTGACATCGTGCTGTTTAGGCAGACATAATCACAGTTCTCGCCTTTGAAAGACTTTGATATTTTTGACACCTTTGCTTCATCTGCAAGGTCTGTTTTGTTGAATACGTAAAGGACTGGTTTGTTTTCAGAAAGTTTATTAAGACTTGGGTTGACAGAAGATATTGGCGCACGGCTATCTAAAACATAGATAACAACGTCAATAATTTTCAACATCTTCTTCATTTCATTCAGGGCTTTTGACATGTGCCCTGGAAACCAATTTATCTTCATTCGCTTTCCTTTTTATTTAATAAATCAGGCCTTCTTGCCTTTGTTTTTTTGAGTGACTCCTCTTTTCTCCAATTTGCGATTTCTTGGTGATTTCCCGAAATAAGCACTTCTGGAACAGAAAGCCCTTCAAAAGTTTGCGGACGAGTGTATTGTGGATATTCAAGCATATCATTTGCAAAACTTTCCTCGTTCAAGCTCTCCGCCGTGATGACGCCGTCAATAAATCTTGCAAGACAATCAATGATAACCATTGTTGGAAGCTCTCCGCCTGTAAGCACATAGTCGCCGATGGAAATCTCCTGTGGTTTTAAAAGGTCATTCACTCTTTGGTCAACGCCTTCATAGTGCCCGCAGATAAAGACAAGATGATCTTTCTTTGCAAGCTCTTTTGCAAGGGCTGGAGTCAGAGTCTCACCTGATGGACTTGCCATAACGACATGTGCGCTTTCTGCATTCAAGCTTTTAAACGCGTCATAAATTGGCTGCACAGACATAAGCATCCCAGCGCCGCCACCAAAAGGATAGTCATCACACTTTTTGTGCTTATTGTTTGAAAAGTCGCGAATATTTATGTAATTTATTTCAAGTTTCCCGCTCTCTTGTGCGCGTTTAAGGATGCTCTCATTCAGTGGCGCAAAGCTTTCAGGGAAAAGCGTCAAGATGTCAATTCTCATACGCTCACCTCATCAAACTTTTTACGGTTGACAACCAATGTATCACCTTGTTTTTCAAAAACACCTACAACGAAAGGCGTTTGAACTGTACGTCCGTTTTGCTCGATGATGAAATTGTATGTCGCGCCATAATTCTCTACATCCACAACTTGCCCAACCAGTTTTCCGTCAGTGTCATAAAGGACTGTGCCAATCAAGTCGTCAACCAAGATTTCATCTTCTTCAAGTTTTTCTTCCAGCAGAGCTTTATCAACAAAAAGCCTTTTGTTTCTGAGAAGCTCGGCCGCATTTCTATCAGAAATTCCAGCAAATTTGATATACAAAAAATCCTGTCGAAGCGAGATCTTCTCAATTTTCATCTCTTTGTCTTCAACCTGGATTTTTTTTAAATTTTCAAAAACAGCAAGGACATTTGTAAGAGGCTGTGCTTTAACTTCCCCTTTGATGCCTTGCGGTTTTAGAATTTTTGCAATGTCAATCATTATTCACCAAATTTAACGAAAACTTTCTTTTCTTCTTTTGCTGAAAGTGACTTGACGATTGTGCGAATGCTTGATGCAATCTTTCCACCCTTGCCAATGATTCTTCCCATGTCGTCAGGATTAACCATAACATGGATCACTTTCTCGTTTTCGTCTTCTGTCATAGACACTTGAACACTGCCTTCGTCAAGAACGAGGCTCTTAACGATATATTCGACAAGTTTTTCCATTTTCTTGCTCCTTATTTGTTGATAATTCCGCTCTTTACAAGAAGTTGTTTTGCTGTTTCTGTTGGTTGAGCGCCGTCTTTAAGCCATTTCGCTGCTTTTTCTGCATCAATTTTGATTTCTGCAGGGTCAGTGAGTGGGTTGTAAGTTCCGATGATATCGATAAACTTTCCATCTCTTGGCGCGCGAGAATCAGCAACAATAACTCTATAGAATGGAGCTTTCTTGTCTCCAAGTCTTGTAAGTCTGATTTTAACTGCCATTGTCTTCCTCCTTATTAAATTTAATATCTTAAAATTGGTTTCCCAATTGATATTACAAAAATGTTTTTATTTTTATTAAGCGCATAATGCGCAGTGCATAATGCACCTTAGCACATAATGTACTTAGAAGCCGAAGCCTTTTAAGCCTTTGCCATTTTTAAGCTGCTTCATCATTTCTTTTGACTGCTCAAATTGCTTAAGAAGCTGATTCACTTGCTGAACGCTTGTTCCACTTCCATTTGCAATTCTCTGACGACGACTCGCTTTGATGATCTCTGGATTTCTTCGCTCAGCAGGCGTCATTGACTGAATGATTGCCTTGTTGACTGCAAGCTGGCTTTCGTCAATATCAAGATTTTTGATCTTTCCAGATATTCCAGGAATCATTCCCAAAATATCCTTAAGCGAGCCCATTTTTTTGAGGCTTTCCATTTGAGTGAGATAGTCTTCAAATGTGAAAGAATTTTCTCTGAACTTCTTTTCAAAAGCCTTTGCTTCTTCTTCAGAAACTGCTTCTTGAGCCTTTTCAATCAGAGAAAGCACATCGCCCATTCCGAGGATTCTGCTTGCAATTCGGTCAGGATAGAAAGGTTCAAGATCCCCAATCTTTTCGCCAACACCAGTAAACTTGATTGGCTTGCCTGTGATGGCTTTGATTGAAAGCGCCGCACCACCACGAGTGTCACCGTCCATCTTTGTCAAAACCACACCAGTTACGTCAAGGTCACGATTGAAACTTTCTGCAACTGTCACTGCGTCCTGACCTGTCATTGAGTCAACAACAAGCAAGATTTCAGTTGGCTTAACTTCCTTCTTGATCTCTTGAAGTTCACGCATAAGTTCTTCATTTATATGAAGTCGTCCTGCGGTGTCGATAATCACCGTGTCAAGGCCTTGCTTCTTTGCATGCTCGACAGCTTGTTTTGCTGTCTTTACTGGGTTTTGAGTGCCCTTTTCAAACACTTCAACGTTTGCTTGTTTTCCAACAACCTGAAGCTGATTGATTGCAGCTGGTCTATAGATGTCGCAAGCAACAAGAAGAGGTTTCTTGCCAGACTTTTTCAGATGCGCACCAAGCTTGGCACACATTGTTGTCTTTCCCGCGCCTTGAAGACCGCACATCATAATGATGGTTGGCGGAGCAGGAGAAATCGCAAGTTTTTGGCTATTTGATGACATAAGCTCTGTCAGCTCGTCGCGAACAACCTTGATAACTTGCTGTGCTGGGGTTAGGCTTTTAAGCACTTCGTCGCCCACAGCTTTTTCTGAAACCTTTTTGACAAAGTCTTTTGCAACCATATAGTTGACGTCAGCTTCAAGAAGAGCAATCCTCACTTCCCTCATCGCTTCTTTGATTTCAAGTTCAGTAAGTCTGCCGCGCTTTGTCAGCTTGGAAAAAATGTGATTAAATTTTTCAGATAGTGATGAAAAAAGTGCCATTATTCTTCCTCCCTTTTCTTAAGCTTTTCAATTTCTTTTGTAAGCGCGTCAATTCTTTCAACGAGTCCGAGTTTTTCTTCAAGCTCCTCCAATTTTGAAATCGCCTTTTGAATGCTGTCTTTCACCGCTTGACGAGAAATGTTTTTATTCTCAGCAATTTCACTGAAGCCAAGATCATACAAAAGAAAGTCACTCACCGCCTCCCTTTGCGACTGACTCAAAATCGCCCCGTAAGCATCCAAAAGTTTTGAAAGTCTGATATTTTTCTCTAAACTCATAACGTCTCAAGTAAAGCATTTTTGCTTTACACGGCTATTCTAACACACAATGACAAAAAATGCAAGCAAAATTATAAATTTTTTTCATATATTTTATTGACAGAAAAAAAAATAAGTGTTATAATATAACACGTAAAATAAAGGGAGAGAGATAATGGAACCAAAAATCATAAAAACTGAAGAGCCCAAAAAACCCGCAATACCTTCTTGCTGCAACATTTTAGATGGCGTAGATTTGTCTCAATATAATACAGACGGCAAAGGCCTTTATTGGAAAGGCTCAATAAAAGCTGCCAATAACGGAGCTTCTTCAGATCTTGCATTTATGTTATCGCATAAGTAAAAAAAGCACTTCATCTGAAGCGCTTTTTTTATGGCAAAATATTTGTAATAATTTGATTGTTCACAGAAAAAAAGTTTTTATTAAGATAAACCCGTCCTTCCTTTTCAATAAGGATGTTCCCTTTGATTAACCTTTGAAAATTTTTGTTAGCTTTGATATCATAACCAAGTTTTTCAATTTCAGAAATATCAAAACCTAAAAAACATCGAAGGCCGAGCATAATTTTCTCTTCGATCTTTTCGATATTGCCCAAAACTTCGATTTCCTTTCCACCTTTATAATAATCTGTAAAAGTTTTCCCATTTGTTATGCGCTTTTCGGCAATTGTTGACGTTGCTGAAAGACCGAAACCAAGATAGTCTTCCCCAGACCAATATTTCAGGTTATGCCTACTTTCAAACCCTTTCTTTGCAAAATTTGAAACTTCATATCGGTTGAAACCTTTTCCCGCAAGAAACTCAACCAGTTTTTCAAAAATTTCGCTGCATTTATCATCTGATAAGACCGCAGAAGGGTCTTTTTGACAGATTGAATAAAGTGGCGTACCTTCTTCCACTTGAAGCATGTAAGATGAAATATGAGTTATGCCAAGTGACAAAAGTTTTTCGGCATCACAGCAAACAGATTTGGTCGTTTGCCCAGCAAAGCCAATAATAAGATCAGCAGAAATGTTTTTAAAGCCCACTTCCTTTGCAGAAGTTATCTCTTGTATTGATTATTCCTCAATATGTTTTCTAAAAGCAAACTTTATGAAATCTTATTTTATTGTCTGGTCATAAACCAGAGGAAGATATCCAAATTTTGT
>CAOKRZ010000063.1 GCA_948471335.1 uncultured Christensenella sp.
CTCTCTCCGAGTTGACATTTATGTCTTTTATCATCGTCGGATTGACATTTAAACAATATATCGCTATTTCAACGTCTTTAAGCTTTTTAAAATCTAGTTCGCTCAAACGTTTCCTATATTCCAAATATGGAACCGCTTGCTCAGATATTGGCGCATCGCTTGAAATTGTTTTCTCTTTTTTATTAAGCCACATTTTATCCTCCTTAGTCAAAAAGATAGTTTGAGCACATCGTGCACATCCCTACATCTTTAGAATTTTTATGTCCGCATACTTCGCATACGATCAAATCTTCTTTTTCAGGAAGATCAACCTCCAAAGTCATCTTCTTTTTGGCATCATTTTTATTAAAATCAGACGCTTCTTTTGCGCCCGTTGTTTCTTTTGCCATAGTCCCTCCTCTTTTTTCTTACAAAAAGTATAGCATACCCCCCCCCGCACCATGTCAAACAAAAATCAAACAAAATTCGAGATTTTTCGGTGGATTATTATAAAAAAAGAGCTTTATCATTTCCGATAAAGTTCTTTTTATTTTTAATATATAAAGAAATTTTCAGTCTTCATCATCACCACTGTAGAAATCAAAAGCTTTCATAATCTCTGTGAGGTCATCTTTTGGATTGATTGCTTCTTTAAGATCAAACCCAGATGACTGAAAACTTCTTTTAGGTTCTTCTTTTGGTTTTGTATCCAAAAATTTATCCACAAGATTTGAATAGTTGTCATTCTCTTCAAGCGTCATGTCAGTCACAGGTCTGATCATGTTTTTCTCACCTACTCTGTCAATTCTCACTTCACGAGGATTTTCTTGACCACTGCGATAGCTTTGCATTTTGTTTAAAAGCATTCTCATAGAGTCGTTTTCAGTTTTGATTGGATTTGTAAGCCCCGCCCTTTCACTGGCTTCAAACTGTTCAATGATTTTGTTTATGTCATCGGAGATTTTTCTAAGAGAAGAGTTTTTGTCAATCCCAGGATATTCAATCGAAAGCTCTTGAAACATGATTTCAATTTGACCATAAACCATTCTAAGTTGTCTAACTTTAAGTTCAGTCAAGTTACGCTTGCCTTCATCTTCATACTTTCTGAACATGTCAAGCGCGGACATAATGTTCTTTTCTCTAGTTTCGATGCTTTTGTAGTCAAGAAGTTTTTTTTCAGATTCAAGGACCTTAAGTTTTTCTTCCATAACCTTTGCTTCATACTCAGCTTTAAGCTTTGCGATAAATTCTTCAACTTCGCGCTTGTTATATCCGTTTATTTCAGTGTTGAACATATTAACTCCTTTTAACAAAAAACAAATATTTCAATATAAATAATAGCACACCCACCCCGCCAATTGCAAGAGAAATCCAAAAAGGAATAAGTTTTATTTCAAAGAGAAGCTGACACGCGCCTGCGAAAAATAGGATAAAAGCTATAAAAAGTTGGAATCTTTGCCTATAAAAAAGAAATGTCATAAATGAAGCGAGGAAAAATGAAAAGATCAGCATCGAACCAATATAATTTGAAATTGGCAGAAAATTCCAAAAAATCCCGCTAAGCCCTATAAAAAACAGCAAAAAGCCAAAATAACAACTTGAATCAAGACGGAATAAGCTTGCTTTGATCAGAAGATGCAATCCAAGCAAAAGGCAAAAACCATAAAACCAAAGATAGTTGTTTTTGAGCAGCACAATTGAAAGCACCGTCTCTGTGATTATCAAAAGCCAAACTATAAAAAAAGAGCATCGAAGGATGTTTGTTTTCTTTATGCCTAAAACTCTTCCTCTCATACTCTAAGTATTGTCTTTTTCACTTTTTTTAGTCTTCTTTTTCACTTTTTCTTCTTTTGGCAAGATTTCTGGGGACAAAGCCGATTTAACCCCCTTCCTCGCAAGAAGGAAATATACAACAAGCAAAACAAGTCCAGCGGCAATCAGAAGAAAGCTTAGAAGCTGAGACACTTTGACTGCGCCGATATACAAACTATCACCTCTAAATGCCTCGATCCATGCTCTCCCAACTCCATAAACAATCAAATACAAGCTTGCGATAACTCCACGCTGCTTAAACTTAATCTTTCTAAGAAGGCAGATAAGCAAAATAAAGCCGATCAAATTCCAAAGGCTTTCGTAAAAGAATGTTGAGAGGTGCCAAACTCCATTAATTTGGGTTGAAAGAGGAAAGAATTGCAAACTTTTGTTTGTCACTTCAATTCCATAACAACAGCCAGCGAAGTAGCATCCAATTCTCCCTATTGCCTGACCTAAAATAAGAGAAGGCACAGCAACATCTGCCACGTCCAAAAAATTCTTTTTGTGGATAAGGCAATAAAGAGTTGCTCCAATCGCGCCGCCTATAACTCCACCGTAAATCGCCATTCCCCCATTCCAAATTTGAAAGAATTCTAAGAATGTGAAGCTTTCATTGCTGAAAATAACATAATAAGCCCTCGCCCCCAGAATTGAAAGAGGAAGGATGTAACATGCAATCAAAAGCAAATCATTTTCTTTCAGTCCTCTAAGCCTGGCATTTTTGCAAGCGACAAAAACACCGAGTGCCATCCCTATTGCAATCAGAAAACCATAATATGTGATTCTAAGCCCGAAAAAGAGGAAATAACTATCAAAAAATCCGAACATATCCTTATTATAACTTTATATGCCCAATTTGGCAAATAAATTATCACAAAAAAACAAGCCACCTTAGCGGATATGAATAACTATCCATTTGTGGCTTGTATTTAATATCGCTTGGGCTCATAATTCATCTGCCAAGCAATTATATATTGTGTCAAAACTCAAAAATTATTCAACTTTTGCACTAACTTTAAAAAGTTCGTTGTTAAGAAATGTGTCATAGATGTCGCTGTCACGATAAACAACCAAAAGTGTTGTCCATAATCCGCTGTCAAAAGCTCTTCCAATTGAAAGAAGTTTTTGAGCAACAACAACAGATTCAATTGAGTGTCCGTCGCCTTGGTCAGCGCCGCCATAATATTTGTCAAGAGTTCTCAAAATCTCAACAATATCATTTATGAATAAGAGAACCTTGTTTCCTCTTTGAATAAGTTTTTGACAAAGAGCAATTGTGTCTACAACGCGGTCAAGACCAGCCGCGCAATGGCTTCCATATGGCGTTGTCTGCGCAATTACGTTATCAAGGCTTTTGTAAAGAATATCATTCTCAAAAGATATATTAAGCCCAAGAACAACCACTTTGATATTTCTTTCTTTGCAATCTTTGGCAAGCTCTTCAAATTTATCATCTTCAAAAACATCTGAATGATATTCACAAGCGTTGCGTCTGCCACAAGCAAGCATGCCACGGCCAAAAGGCAACTTTTCTTTTGAGATGATTGGTCTTCCAAGATCATAGCTTTTCACTTGATACTTGTCAATGTTTTCACAATTGATTTCAAAAATGTCAAGAAGGATATATTGCCCTTGGCTGTTGATCTTTGCGCACTTACCTTTGATAAGATCACCTTGAGTTATGTTAAGTTGTTCAACTTTGTCATCAGGGACAAAAACCTTTATTCCATCGATATTATCTATAAAGAAGTTTGTGCTTCCAGCAGTTCTAACAACCCCTGTCAAAGTCTTATATTCTTTTGTTGTCAAATCAAAGGTTGGCATTTCTTGCGCAAAGCAAATAAGGTCATCATAGCTTGGGGCTGATTTTTGAATTCGATTTGGCAAGGTATCGCTATCAAATGTTACGACATTGAGGATTTCGTCAATAGAACCCAGTTTTTTATAAGGTCTACCCTTTTTCCCAAAATTAAGATTTGAAAGTTCCCCGCTTTGAATTTTACTTCTTTGGTTCAAAATAAGTTCAACAAGATCGTTACGTCTTTTAGTTGTAGGAGATGAAATACCCAGCTCACGTGCCAAAGCGCGAAGCTCAAAAATACCGAGTTTCCTTACAAGAACTTCCTTCAAACCTTCTCTTGAAGAATTGTTCTCATCATTAACAGAGCTCATAAAAGTAACCTCCTATATCGTATATAAGAGATTTTAACACATATTTGTCGAAATAGTCAACCCTTTTCGACTAAATAGGCAGTAGGCTGGAAATAATTCCGCAAATTACGGCAAAAAGATATAAAAGACCAGTTATAGAAAGATTCTCCCAAACTTTTTTGAAGTTTGCAGTAAAAAGAACGATAAGTCCCACTCCTGCGCCAGCGCAAAGCCCTGCAACAAGGCCAGCAAAGCCAAGCACGCCCGCCATGTAAAGCTCAACGATAAAGACAGAGGCCGCACAGTTTGGAATAAGTCCCACAAGCGAAGCAACAAGAATTTGAATATAAACATTGTCTGTGAAAAGCACTTTAAGAGGATCAAGCCCGCCGCAATAAACTTCAACAAGGTTTATCGCCAAAGTGATAACAAAAATGTAAGCGATGATGATTGCAGTATGTTTTAGTGCATCCAAGAATATATTTTTTGTGCAGTTATGCCCATGTTCATGTTCATGCACAGGCGCAACTTCTTCGACAGGCTTTTTCCTTTTCTTATTAAAAAGATGAAGCGTTAAGTCAACCGCATAACCAAGAATGATTGCAAGAACGACCTTCACTGCAAGAAGAAGCAAAAGTTTTGGGATGAATTTTGGATTTGCAATCATGATTGGAATTGCCTCATCGCTTGTTGCGATGAAAACAGCCATAAGTGTGCCCAGTGAAACAACTCTTTTTGAGTAAAGGCTGCTTATAACCGACGAAAAACCGCACTGAGGCACACAACCTAAAAAAGCACCAAACAAAGGCCCTGCTTTTTTTGTATGGTGCAAAATTTTCGAGTATTTAGTATTTTGACTATGTGAAAAATAACTGACCAGAAGATATGCAAGATATAAAATAGGAAGCACTATCGCAGTATCTTTCAGAGCATCTAAAAGTGCGTCTAAAAACATTTAAATTCCTCTTTAAAACAAATTTTTATTCTTCTGTATTTGGCTGTTGTGGGATATCTTCAAGCTTAAGCTGCTTGCTTCTGACTTTGCGAGGCTTAACTTCTTTTGCTGGAGCTTTCTCCTCAACTTTTTCTTCCTTTGCCTTTCCTTCCTTTTCTTTTCCTTCAAGTTCAGCTTTGACGTGCTTATACTCATTCATTCTCTTTGCGCTTTCATTTGGAGAGTAAAGAATAATTGTTTGCTTATCTTGATATCCAATCTTTCCGTCAAGGCTTGCCGAAATAACACTTCTGCCAAGCATTTC
>CAOKRZ010000064.1 GCA_948471335.1 uncultured Christensenella sp.
ACACTTAAAATCATTGCATTTGCAAAAGTTTTTGTTGCAGGCAATTTTGAAATATTTTGAAGAACTTTGTGAGCAACAACAAATTCGTCGCTGTTTGAAACGCTGATTCCCTTAACTACAGTGAATTCATAGAAATCTTCCTTCACTGACGCCAAAGCAAATGGAGCTTTAACTCTAACGCGGATTATAACCTTACCTGCCCCAACAAATGTAACAAGTCCATCACTGTTGACAGTTGCCACTGAACTTGCATTGCTTGACCATTCAACCTCAGGTTTTTGTGTGATATTTTCTTGTGCATATTTATAACTGAAAGACATTTGATATGTGTTTTTGAGATAGTTTCTGCTTATCTCTGTTGCGTCTTTTTTCAAGATGTCAGAAGCTTTTTCACCCTTCAAGTCAACATATGTGCTTGCAAACACACGATATTTTCCATACCCGAGTTGATCGCCTGTTGAGTCAAGCGAAAGCTCGATGTTGGACACTTGATAGTAGAAGTAGAATCTCTTAATCACAGTGAAGTCGCCTGAAGTTGCAGTAACAGCAACCACGCCTTCCTTTAACCCTCTCAAACGATATCCTTCGTCTTCTTTTGTTAAAGTTGCGACATCTGAATTGTCAATTGTCATTGTATAAGTGAAGTTTTCGATATCGCCTGGGATTGGTAAAGCTGTAAGGACAACGCTTTCATTGACGTACATACTGTCTTTAACAGTTGCGAATCTTATGCCTGAAAGTTCTTTAGTATAATTGATTGAAATGATTGCGAAAATGTCAGGATTGTCAAGAAGTGAAACTTTAACTTCAACTATTCCAAGCGCATTCTCTTTAAATCTTACGTATCCACTTCCGTTGACTTCAGCAATGTCACTGTCGCCTTCAATCACTTTAAGGTCATATGCAAGCAGAGGCTGACCTGCGAAAGCATCAGAAGGATAAACTTTTGCATTGATTTGATAGCCAGGCTGTGAAACTTTCACTTCATTTTCATCAAAGTCGATATAGCCAAACTCTCGGTCAACATAGATTGTGAATTCGCCCAAAGAGATTTCATTGCCGCCGCCAGAAGCTTTAAGTTTAAATCTTGCATTTCCACCAGCGAGAGCGATAATTTCCCCTGTCTCGTCGTCAAAGCCAATAACATTTTTGTTGACATCGTTTCTGTTTTGAGAAATGATTTCAATTCCAATCTTGACATTTTTGTTATCACTTGGGACGAATGAATTGAGTTTGAGTCCAATTCGTTTTTCGCTTTCTTCCGCCAACAAACTCACTCTAAGAGTATTGTTTGTAAAGATCGACATATCAAGTGAAGCCTGTTCAAGATCGTTGCCTTTGTAATTGATTGTGATTGATGTTGATTTCTCACCATTTGTCTTGTCAGCACTTATAAATGTGATGATTGCACGGCCAGTTCCATTTGGCGCAAAGACAATTCTGTTTCCAACAATTTCAAAGTTTGCAGTTGATCTTGGATCTTTCACTATTGCGACTTCTTTGTTTGTTGCATCAGCTGGCAAAGCATGAGCATTAAATGCAATTTCGTTTCTGCTTGTGATATATGCGTTTTGTGCCAAAGAGAAATCTATCTCTTGGTCAAAAGCAACCGCTACACTTGAAACAGGGACATTTACTGTCACTGCGCATTCTGCATAGATATCTTTGCTATTTTGTGCATACACACGAATTATTGCAGTTCCGCCAATCAAAGCAGTAACAAGTCCATCTTCAACACTGACAACATTATTTCCACTGCCGTCAGCAGCAAATGAGGTGATCTCATAACCTACTCTTTTATCTTGTGCATCTTGTGGAAGGAAACTGCTTACATATAAGTTGAAAACTGAACCTTTCACAATTACCATTTCATTTACGTTAAGTTGAATTTCTTTAGGTTTTCCATATGTGCTTTCAACCATAACTGTTTTGGTTGCTCCGCCGCCATCAGCAGCAGTGATCACAATTTCAACAACACCAGCCTTATTGAAAGTCACAACTCCACTTTCTCTATCGACTGTTGCGATATCAGTTTCTTTTGCAAGAGAGTAAATAAGCTTTTTGTCTGTTGCATTTGTTGGATAAGCAGTTGCTTTGATTGTCACAGTGTCTGAAGCAGTCAAAATATACTCTTCTAATACTTGAATGCTTGTCACTTTCTTACGGACTTTAACAACAATTCGTTTTGTAAGTTCTTTTGAAAGAACAAGGTCAATGTTGCATTCTCCGCTTGAAAGCGCAGTTATTGTGATTGAAGCTGTTTCTTGTCTGGCTTCAACAACGCCTGGGTTTGAAATGTTTGAAAGTTTTAATGTGCGATCTTGAGTATCTTTTGGAATCCAATTTTCAACTCTTATTACAATTGTTTCTCCAATGTCAAGCGTCACTTCTTCCAAAACACTGATCGCAGCGTCAATTGCAGCGCCGCCTGTGTATCGGATTGTGAATTCCTTAACAACATTTTTGTCTTCAGAGCTTACAATCACAACTGTTCTGCCTGGATTGCTGAAATAGAGAACATTGTTTTCAATGTGTGCCAAGTTTTCCGATTTGACATTATCAACTGTGTATGATTCTTTGATTTCAACCTTAAGGTTTTTATTCTTAGCTTCACTTGGAAGAGCCTCGAACTGCAAAGGCACAACTGAATTTGCTGTCACATATCGCTCGTTATAGAAATCAAGGTCATTTTTAAAAGCTATATCTTGCACAAGCTGAATAACTTCAAAGTTTATTATATATGTTGCGATATTTTGTCCTTCGCTGTCAAAAACGTTGCACTGAAGCTCAGCTTCGCCAAGTCCGATTGCAGTTATGCGATTGCTTGAAACGCTTATCACATCAGTTCCGTTTTGAGAGATTGTGTATTCTGCGTAACTGAAGTTTTCAATTGAAGAGAAATTGAATTCAACAACGTCGCCAATTGTCAATGTTTTGCTTCCAATTGTAGGCAAAACTGATTCAGGATCTTTTGCACTTCTTTGAACTGTGAATTGTTTTGTTATTCCACTTGCGTCATTGATTGCAACTAAAGTAACTATTCCGTATTTATCTTTTTTGAATGTCAAAGTTGATCCAACAAGCTCGGCAAGGGTATCACCATCAACAAGCTCATATCTGATCGCCTTATCAGTTGCATCCGCAGGCTGAATGCTTGCTGAAAGTTCAACAACATCTCTTGTTGTTTGGATGTCCTCAATTGCAATGCTGTCAGCAAAGCGTTCTACAGTGATGTTGTAGACCACTGAAACTGTTGAAGAAACTGAAATTGTCAGCGTAGCCCTTCCTCCACCAACCGCTTCAATATTCATTCCGTCAATTTTAAGGACTTTTCCATCAGGGCTTAAAGTGTTTTCATTTGTAACTTTTAATGATATTTTTCTTTGTTCTGCTGGAGTATTTGAAGGAGTGATTGTTTCAAGAATGACTTCAAAGCTTTGTCCAAAAGTCATATCCAAAGGAATATCTTGCTTTTGTCCTTCAATTAAAGCCTTAAATTCTGCAGAAACTGGATATCTTCCTGTATATCTGATGTGGAAAACTTTTTTGACATTTCCGCACACTGCAGTGACTTCAACAATTTCCTTATCGTTAAAAGTCAATACATTTCCAGACAAGATTCCACCAGAAACAGACCAATAAATTTCTCTTTCAGTTGAACTTGCTGGGAAAACATCTGCTTGCAAAGCAACAGAACGTGCTGCTGTAAGATAGTTTCCTTCCTCGTCCATTTCAAGGAAAATATTAGGAATAATGTCTGTGCACTCTTGTTTAACTTCGATTTCACAATTGTATGAATAAACTTTTCCGTCTGCAAGTGTCACTGAAAGTTGAACAACAGCTTTTCCGCCACCTACCGCGCGGACAAGTCCGCCAGAGAGTTCAACAACACTGAGTTGACTGCCAACTCCTGCAGCGCTTTCTTGAGAAATGATTTCGTATTTCACATCAACTTTTGTTGAATTTGAAGGATAGCATTCATATTCGATCTTGCCAGATTCTTGATAGTTTAGAGTTAAGTGATCATTTAAAAGCTTGAAGCTTTGTGCTCTGCCTCCAGTATAGACAACCTCAACAACCTCTTTCACATTGCTTTTATCACTGTTTGCATAGATCTCAATCTCAACGCTGCCCGCTTGATCACTCAAGAATGTAACAGTTCCGTCTTTGTCAACTTTGGCGATATTTTCGTCTAAGCTGTGATAGAAGAAATCTGTTGTCGTTGCGTATTGTGGCAAATATGAAGGATTAAGCTGACAGCTGATATTTCCAGTTGTTATAACCTTATCAATCACAATGCTGTCAATAGGACAAGCAACGGTCACAGTTATTGTTCTTTCGATATAAATATCTTTGCTTGATTCGATGTAAACATGAATGTCTGTAACGCCGCCGCCAACGAAAGATAGATATCCAGTTCCGTCTACGAAAGCAACTTTTTCATTGTCTGACTTGAACGAAACATGAGTGTTTACAATATTGCTTGGAACAGTTGTATATTCAATAAACATGTCTGCGTCATTGATGTTTGCATTGATAACATATTTTTCAAGTGTTAATTCATAAGCATAGCCACCAGTGTAGACAACTTTCATTGTTTTTGAGATATTGCTGCCGTCCATTGTTGTAAGCGTGATATTTACACTTCCAACTTGCTTAAACTTCACATTTCCATCAGGGTCAACAGTTGCGATTTCTTCATTGTCAGATTCAAACTTGATCTTTGTCTTTATCGCTTCGCTTGGCAAAATTCTATAGCCAATTCTATGTTCAGCACTTCCAGTAACCACTTCTTCACTGTCAAGAATAAGTGAAGTTGCAGGATGAATAACTGAAATCATGATAGTATCACTGTGAGCACCATCCTCAGTAGTTACAGTTATGTAACAATCCCCGTCGCTTCGGCCAGAAACAAGCCCGTTTTGGTCGACAGACGCGATTGTTTCGTCGCTGCTTACATAAGTCACCTTTTTATTTAACGCTTCGTCTGGAAGCACTTGAGCCAACAGTTGAAGCGATGAGCC
>CAOKRZ010000065.1 GCA_948471335.1 uncultured Christensenella sp.
ATAACAGCTTCAATGCTGTTGAATGGAACGTTGCCGTGGTGAGCTTCAATACAGTGGATAACTTCTGGGCTTTCCTTGTATTTCTTTGCAAGGTCAACACCGATTGAAACGTGTGTTCCTTCGATTTCGTGGTCAAGCGCTTTGCCGATGTCGTGCAACAGCCCGCCGCGTTTCGCAACTGCTACGTTTGCGCCAAGTTCTGTTGCAATAAGTCCTGCAATGATTGATGTTTCAATGCTATGAGTTAAGCAGTTTTGACCATAGCTTGTTCTATATTTAAGTCTGCCAAGGATCTTAACAAGTTCGCTGTTAAGGTTGAAAATGGCGACTTTGTTGCAAGCATCTTCGCCTGCTTCTTTTGTTGTTCTGTCAACTTCTTTTGTTGCCTTTTCAACAACTTCTTCAACTCTTGCTGGGTGGATTCTTCCATCAACAATAAGCTTTTCAAGGGCAAGCCTTGCAATTTCACGTCTGATTGGATCAAAGCTTGAAATTGTGATTGTCTCGGGTGTATCGTCAACGATAAGCTCAACACCTGTCATACTTTCGATTGAACGAATATTTCTTCCTTCACGGCCAATGATTCTGCCCTTCATTTCGTCGTTTGGAAGAGCAACTGAAGTGATTGTCATTTCTGAAGAAATTTCAGTTGCGCATTTTTGAATTGCGCCCATAACAATCTCTCTTGCATTTTTGTCTGCGTTTTCTTTTGCTTCGTCTTCAATGCGTTTTACAATAACGCCTGCGTCTTTCTTTGCTTCTTCTGTGACTGTTTCAATGAGAACATCTTTTGCTTCTTTCTTGCTCATGCCTGAAATCTTTTCAAGCTCAGAAATCATATTGTTTTTGATTTCTTGTTGCTCTTCCATTGTTTTGGCGAGCTTTGCTCTCTCATTGTCAAGTCTTTCTTTGTCTTTTTCGAATTGCTCCGCCCTTGCATCGAGTGAAGATTCTTTCTTTGAAACATATTCCTCTCTTTGATCGAGTCTTTCTTCTTGTTTCAAAATTTCATTGCGACGTTCTTTCGCTTCAGCATTTGCTTCATCGCGAATCTTTTGTGCGTCTTCTTTTGCTTCAAGCAAAGATTCTTTTTTTATGCTTTTTGCTTCTGCATATGCTTCTTCAATAATCTTAACAGCATTTGATTTGCTTCTATCGATTTTTTTACTGATAATAAACTTAAACGCAACAATTCCCACGGCTACGCCAACGATAAGTGCGACGATTCCGCTTATTATCCCAGCATTTACAGCAGCATTGCATAGATAACTAATACTGCTCATAAATTTCCCCTTTTAATTTTGAAAGCCTTCATGGCCTTCTTAGAGAAATTATACACTATTTGCAATTTCTAAGTCAAACAAATTTGGAATTATATATATTTTTATATATATACAGAGAAAAATTGGTGTTTCTTGGTGTTTTATGTTATAATGCTTATATTGAAAGGAGCGATTATGACAAACAAAGAATTGCAAAAGAAGATAAAGCAGTTCTTAGAGAACTTCACTTTGGATTTTGATAGGATACTCAAAGAGCTTAAAGAAATAATGACGATTGATTTTGCGATAAATAATTGCAATGAAAAAATGCACATATCTTTTGAAGAATGTGACCTTTTGGGAAGATCAGGAAGAGTGAATGGACCTGATATATATTTCAATAAAACAAGGTTTGAAACACTTGTGAACCTTAAAATCGATGACACTGATGAAACTCATTTAAATAAAATTAATGATTTCTATCTTTTGTATGATAAGAAAAAAGGACACTCTAGGCATGAAAAAATTTTGTATGATTTTTTAAAGAGATATAAAGAATTGGGCGTTGAACATCATTTCGCCAAAATGGGAAGTTATAAAACAATAAAATACGGACTTGTTGACACCATACTTCATGAAGATGAACATGTATTCCAGAAAAAATATAAGGAGTATCTGTCTAAAAACAAATTTCCGCATGATACACGAAGTGCCTTGCTGATTTTTACTATGGCGTTTAATAAAATGTTTTATGACCTTGAAGAAAAGGATATAAATCTTGATTACAAAAGAAAAAACCACATTTTTCCAATTGAATTTGATGCAAGATATGAAAGCATGAAACAGCTTTCCGCAATCAAGGATTTGTATTTTAAGCAAGATGAAATGTTTGCCAAATATTTGGTTCAAAGCAACATAATCCCCGACGATTTTGACATAGAAAAAACATCACAACAAATTTTTGCAGATTATGAAAGGATCTATAAACTTTATGAAGAAAATTTTGGAGATAAATATTCTTCAGTAAATAAATTTATTCAAAATAACAAAAATAAGCTGATTGGTGAATTTGCGCGCAGATACAACGAAATGCAAGAAATTTCAAATAGAAATAAGAATGTAAACAAGAAATAATAAATGCTAAAAAAAGCACCGATGGTGCTTAGAATTTTGATTTTGAGATGTCATAATGTGAGAGGAATTCTTCCTTAAATTCAGGGAATCTGTCGTTGAGAATGGCTTCGCGGCAGTCATGAGCAAGTTTCAAAAGGAAATGCAAGTTGTGGATTGAAAGAAGCTCTGCCCCAAGCATTTCGCCGGCATTTATAAGGTGGCGAATGTAGGCCTTTGTGTGATGACGACAAGCATAGCAGTCGCAGTCTTCTTCAATTGGCGTGAAGTCTTCTTTGTAAGCCGCGTTTTTGACAACAAGCTTACCCTTTTTGGTGAAGGCTGTGCCATTTCTGGCGATTCTTGTAGGAAGAACGCAGTCCATCATGTCAATTCCGCGTGCGTAGCCTTCAACGAGACAGTCAGGAGAGCCTACGCCCATAAGATAGCGTGGTTGATCTTTAGGAAGAAGCGGATTTAAAAAGTCGAGAATGTCATACATGACACTCTTTTCTTCTCCGACAGAAAGTCCACCAATTGCAATACCGCATTTGGCGTATGGAAGGCAGTCCTGAACGCACTGCTCACGCAGATCCTTAAACATATTGCCCTGAACAATTGGGAAAAGCATTTGCTTTGGATTTTTATGCGCATTATAGCACCTTTCAAGCCAAAGTTTTGTCTTTCTTTTGGCCTCAAGTGCTTCAGCATAACTCACTCCTGCTTCTGTGCATTGGTCAAAAGCCATGATTATGTCAGCGCCGAGTGCATTTTCAATTTCAATGCACTTTTCTGGTGTGATGAAGTGTTTTTCGCCATTTAAATGAGAGCGAAATTCAACGCCGTCATCTGTCACTTTGCGAAGTTTAGAAAGAGAAAACACTTGAAATCCGCCGCTATCTGTAAGGATTGGCTTGTGCCAGTCCATAAACTGATGAAGTCCGCCCGCTTTTTTGACAATTTCATGCCCTGGGCGAAGATATAAATGATATGTGTTTGACAAAATGATTTGTGCGCCAAGCTCATCAACGTCTTTTGCCATAAGCCCTTTAACCGTTGCTTGAGTGCCGACAGGCATAAAGATAGGCGTCTCTATGTCGCCATGCGGGGTGTGTAAAATTCCTGCTCTTGCCCCAGTGTGAGGACAAGTTTTTATTACTTCAAATCTAAATTCGCTCATATTTCTTTTTCCTTTATTTTGTATGTATTCTGTCAGACATTATACGACATTTTGTGCTAGTATGCAATTAAACCTATATCCTTTCAATCCAAAATGCTCAGAAAATGGAGCGAAAAGTCTTGCGGATTCTTTGTAACGCGCAAAGGTTTTTTCATAATTTACGCTGTTTGCTGTGATTGTTATAACAAGTTCCCCGTCTTTTACACTTGATTTAATTTTTTCGGTCTCTTTGTATAAATTGAATTTTTCACTTGTTGCCTGATGAAGGAGACTTTTTATCAATCTTGTTTTTTCAAAGTCAAGTTTATCTGCAAGGGCTAAGCACCATGCAACATCGTCCATTGCTTGAAAGTCAGACCCTTCTTTGCTGTGATATATGATTGCATCGGCGACAACTTTAATTTCTCTGCTTTCAAGTTTGCCTGAAAGATATTCCTTAGCAAACCTTGCTCCGCAAATATGATGAGTCTCATTGTCTTCATTTCTTCCAACGTCATGGAGAACTGCTGAGATCAAAAGTAGTTTTTCTTGTTCTTTTGAAAGTTTTAGCGCCTTTGCGAGACCTTTTGCATGCTTAACAACATGTTTCATATGAATAAGCCCATGTGAAACAACATAGTTTGTCTTTTTGTCAACATCTTTGTAAATCTGCAGTATTTGTTTGTCATTCAATATGTCTTTATAAGTAAACTCAGCCACATTCCCACCACTTATTCAATAAACATCGCATCGCCGAAAGAGAAGAAACGGTATTTTTCTTTAACAGCCGTTTCATATATTTTCATTGTCTCTTCATAATCTGCAAAAGCCGAAACAAGCATAATCAGCGTTGACTCTGGCAAATGGAAGTTTGTGATAAGTCCGTCAACGATTTTGAATTTATATGACGGATAGATGAATATGTTTGTATCTCTTTTTTGAGCTTTCACCCTTCCGTCTCTTTCAGCGCAACTTTCAAGAACGCGTACGCTTGTTGTGCCAACTGCGATCACACGTCTTCCTTCACTTTTCGCTTTGTTGATTGCTTTTGCGTTCTCTTCGCTCATCTCAATATATTCGCTGTGCATTTCATGATTTAAGATGTTATCTTCTTTGACAGGTCTGAATGTTCCAAGCCCGACATGAAGAAGAACTTCAACGATTTCAACCCCTTTTTCTTTAATTTTCTCCATCAGTTCGGGCGTGAAATGAAGCCCGGCTGTTGGAGCGGCTGAAGAGCCTTCAACTTTGGCATAAACTGTCTGATAAC
>CAOKRZ010000066.1 GCA_948471335.1 uncultured Christensenella sp.
AGGCTTATAAACGGACTCACTGTTTTCAGACCTTGCGATGCAAACGAACTTATTGCAGCATATAAACACGCAGTTTCAGGTGTCGGACCATGCGCGATCGTTTTGTCAAAACAGCCTATTCCAGTTGTTGAGAACACTTCGCCAAAAGAAAGTGAGCTTGGGGCATATATTTTAAAGAAATCAAGCAAGAATGCAAAGGTTGTTCTATATGCTTCTGGAAGCGAAGTTGCACTTGCTCAAAGTGTGGCAAAAGAGCTTGATAAGAAATTTGATGTAAGTATTGTTTCATTCCCAAGCATTGAGGTTTTTGAAGAGCAATCAAGTTTATATAAAAACAAAGTTTTGCAAAAGGATGCCGCACTGCGTGTTGTGATTGAAGCGTCAAATGACAACATCTGGCACAGATATTTGCGTGAGGATGACATCCTTATCAATCTTTCAACCTATATGCCAAGTGGAAATGGAGAAGAGGTTTATTCTAAAGCAGGCTTTAGTGTTAAAGAGATTGTAAAAAAGATATCTAAGGGATTAGAGAAGAAAAAATAGTCAAATTTCAAATTTTGACAATAATAAAAGGAAAATGACAAAGTTCTTATGTCACAAAAAAATCACCGGCTGTATACTTAATACAGAGAGGTGATTTTTATGTTGTCAAAAAAATCAGTTGTGCTTAGCGGCAAAGACAATTCAAAGCAAAAGGCAGTGCTTTCAATGGAATGTGATGGCATGATGCTTAGAGGAAAAGTGAGGCTTTACAACTTTGCAAGTGAGCCTCGTGGAATAATCAGTCTTGGGATTTATCACCATGAAAAGGTGATAAAGGCAGGCTTAACAAAAGTTTCAACAATGCTTTTTTCTTTCCAAACGCAGATTGAAAAAATCCCTGACAAATTTTCGTGTGCAGTTGTGAATTTCGTTGGCGGTGAGCCAGCGCCAATTCTTTATGGGACAAGTGACGGAAATACGAGTGAAGATATTTTTGCTGAAGTTATAAGCTCACTTAAAGAGGCGACAAGCGTTCAAGAAGTTGAAGATGTGCTTGGTCAGTATGGAATTGATTATGATGAAGAAGAGCAAAAAGAAATCGAAAAAGCAATTGATGACGAAATGGCAAAAAATGATGAGGAAGCTTGTGGAAGGTGTGAAGAATGCAAGTATAAGAAATATTACATGGAACATGTTACAAGTCTGACTTCAATTGCCGCTGCTGAAGAAAAACTTGAAAGTGAAGAAAAGAAGATTATAGAAGAAAAGCCAAGTTTTTACAGTGAAATAAAAGATCAGATTGAAAAGCTTTTCAATGAAAATAAGGAAGAAGAGTATCTTGAAGAACTTATCCCAAATTCAAAATGGGTGAAAGTGGAAGTCGAAGACGGTGGAGATTATTATGTTTTTGGGCTGCTTTATGAAGAAAACAAGCTTAGATATGTTTGTTATGGCGTTCCGGGTGTATATCAAAAAAATCCTCCTAGAGAGCTTTCAGGTTATCCCGTTTGGTTCCCGCTTGACGAGGGAAGGCGAGAAGGATTTGGCTACTGGTTGACTTATCAAGATGCAGACAGCGGCGAAAGCATCAAAGCAATTGTGGAATAGGCGAATTATTCGCCTTTTTTGTTAATAAAATAAAGAGTGGAGTGAATATGAAAATACTTTCAATTGTCGTTCTTGCTTTATTGGGATTAGTTACGCTTGGGCTTTTTGTTTATCTTATAATTGGGGCGATTTGTTTCAAGGTTTCGCTTGCAAGAAAAGGGACAATAAAAGAAGGACTGAAAAGATCACGCAGAGCCAAAAGAAAAGATAAAGAGCATATTGAAGATTACGCATGGTGGAATAAATGTCATGCTGAGGAAGTTTCAATTGAAAACGATGGCTTAAAACTCGTTGGGCATTTTATTGACAATGGCTCAAGCAAAGTTGCGCTGCTTGTGCATGGATATGGAAGCTATTACAAAGAAATGGCAGACTATGCACAGTATTTCACAAGAAGGAGTTTTGCTGTGCTTGCAATTGAGTGTCGCGGTCATGGGAAAAGTGAAGGAGACATGGTGGGCATGGGCTGGCTTGACAGGCTTGATATTGTCAAGTGGATTGAATTTTTGATTGGGAAAAACAGGTCGTATAGAATCATTCTCTTCGGTGTTTCAATGGGTGCAAGTGGAGTTTGCATGACACTTGGCGAGAAACTGCCAGGGAATGTTCAGTGTGCAATCGAGGATTGTGGTTTTGACAATGTGTATCGGCAGTTTTCATATGTGTATCACAAAGCAACACTTTTGCCGCCAAAGCTTCTAATGAAAATTTTCAACAGTTTCACTATCAGGGCAAAGAATTTTGATATGAGAGAAGGCGATGCGATAAAACAACTTAAAAAATCAAGCATTCCAGTTTTGTTTATTCATGGCGGAAAAGATAGGTTTGTTCCAACCGAAATGATTTTTCATCTGGCAGACGTTGTGCCAGAGTCGCGCAAAGAGGTTTACATTTGTCAAGACGCTGAGCATGCGAAAAGCTATAAAACTGATCCTATAACCTATGAGCGCAAGCTTGATATGTTTATTTCAAAGTTTTTTAGATGAAGTTATTTTTTCATGTTTCATATCAACGCGTAAAAAAAGTTCAGATTTTATTCTGAACTTTTGTTTTTTAAAGTTTGATAACGGTCAATTGCTTCTTCTTTTTGTTTTTCAAGAAGTTCTTCTCCAAACTGCTCAACAGTGATTTGATAGCGTCGTTCGCCTTTAAGAAAATCAAAATATCCTTCTTCTTTAAGAGCGCTGTCAAGATGAAGTTTTCCTTCGTCTGGATTGAAGCGATAGAGAGGGAAGTATCCGCAATCAACGGCCTTTTTCATTTCGCTTGCAAGGTTTGAAAGGTCAAAGCCTTGGTTGATGCAAGTTGAATAAGCGATAATGATTGAAACTCCGTTGTATTTTTCAGCTTCTTTGAAAGCTTTTATGCACTGGTTGATGTTTGCACCGATTGCCACTTGAGCGACATAGACATTTTTGTATGAGAGGGCAATTTGACCGAGATTTTTCTTGTGGGTGCGTTTTGAGTTTTCAGCAAGCTTAACATTTGAGCCCATTGGTGTTGACTTGCTTGCTTGACCGCCTGTGTTTGAATATGTTTCGTTGTCAAGCACAAGTATGTTCACGTTTTCGCCACTTGCGAGAATGTGATCAAGCCCGCCAAAGCCGATATCATATGCCCAGCCGTCGCCGCCAATGATCCATGTGCATTTATCTTTATTTTTTGTGTAGTCATTGCCAAGTTTCATTCCAAGGCCAAACTCTGCATTGTCTTCAAACAAGCTGTTTGCCCATTTAATTCCATTTCCGTTTTCGTCTTTAACATATGGGCAAGAGCCGTAAGTGCCAGCATAGATGCTTGAGCATCCTGTTGCATTTGCAATCACCATTTTATCTTTGAAAAGAGTTGATGCAAGTTTGATATATGGAGTTTCGCCACAGCCAGCACAAGCACCAGGGAATTCAAAATATGGTCTTTCAAATTGCAAGCCTTTTGCAAAGTCAGTTGAAAATATTGTTTGTTTTGCAACTGGAATTGACAAAGATCTTTCATAGTTTGCTTTTTCTTCTTCAAGAATTTCTGCAGCGTCAACCATTGCAAGTGCTTTGTTAAGTGCAGGGCAGGTTTTTGAGCAAACTCCGCAGCCTGTGCAGTCTTCTGGAGAAAGCTGAATTTTGTACATAAGACCTTTAAGTCCCATTGCGTCCTTAAAGCCTTCTTCTTTCGCTTCAGTAAGAATTGCGCGAAGTGCTGAGTGAGGGCATGAAAGCACGCATTGACCGCATTGAATGCAGTTTTCTTTGATCCATTTTGGAAGAAGGCTTGCAATGCCACGCTTCTCAAATTTTGAAGTGCCAATTGGCGCTTTTTCATCGATAAGCTGGGCAGGAATTTCGTTGCCTTTAAGATTTTCAATTGGCTTCATGATGTTTCTGTAAAACTCATCGTCTTTGTCACGTGCTGCGGGATAAGTTTTTCCGACAAGAGAATTCACATCAACTTCTTCAGCCTCTTTAAGTGAAAGCTCAATTGCCTTCAAGTTTTTGTCAATTACAGCTTGACCTTTTCTTGCAAAAATCTTCTTTATAGATGCTTTCATTTCATTTACAAACTCTTCCTCACTTAAAAGACCACTAACTTTGAAGAGGGCAGTTTGCATGATGATATTGATCTTTTCGCCAAGACCGCAAACACCAGCAAGTTTATGACCATTGATAACAAAAAGTTTTGCGTTTTGTTTTTTAAGAGTTTCAACGTAGTTTTTAGGCAAAACCTTTCCGATTTCGCCACTAGAGAAGATTGAGTTGATGAGAACAATTCCGTTTTTTTTCAATCCTTTAAGGCAGTCATATCTATGCACAAAAGAGAAGTTGTTGATTGAGATGATGTTGGCTTCTTGCAATAGGTAGCTGCTTTTGATTTCTTTGTCAGATAGGCGCAGGTGAGATATTGTGAGGCTGCCTGATTTTTTTGAGTCATATTCAAAATATCCTTGTGCATAACAATCGGTTTTTTCGCCTAAGATTTGAATAGTTGATTTTGAAGCTGATACAGAACCGTCAGAGCCAAGCCCAAAAATCTTTATCTCCTTGCAGCCTGTTTCAAGTTTGTATTCACTCACTGGAAGAGTTGTTATTTCGTCAGAAAGGGAAGTGATGCCAACA
>CAOKRZ010000067.1 GCA_948471335.1 uncultured Christensenella sp.
GTCAAAGAGAACATGAACAACATCAAAGCCATCAATGCAACCTTAACCGAGTTGAGTGCAAAAGTTGCCACCCTGACAAGCTATGACCTTCTCTACGACATGTCAAGTCTAGATCCTGAAATCAATCATGGTTTAACCAGCGGATTTGGCGCGCCAACAACGCTTGACTTTGACTTTGATGCTTACAGATATCTGCGCGTTTTTGCAGTTGTCAACGGCTCAGAAGGAATTATTGATTTGTGGCTGCATGACAGAGTCAAGAATGATTACAGCATAATAGTCTGCAACACAATAACAACTTCAATCAGCTTATTCAAAGTTTCAGTTGTCCCAAGAAACAAAAAGGTTCAGCCAACTTACCTTGGCATTTACACTTGGGATACCGCAGACGCTGCGTTCAAGCTGACATACCGCGGGCTTGACCCAACAAAAGCCTATATCCACCGCATAGAGGCATATAAATAAGAAAGGCTTATCTGACTAAAGCCCCCGTTTTTTTACACAAAAAAAGCACATCGATTTTATGTGCTTTTAAAGAGATATTTGACCTGAAACCAATGAGTAAACCAAAAGCCCAATGGCAATAAGATAGAACACAACAGCCATGAAAGCATTCAGTTTTTGCCAAGGCGAACCAACCTTGATGTCTTGGCATGTGACATTGCTCGTGAAGGTTACGCCAATAAGATAGCTTATATCAATAACGCCAATCCAAGGATCTATAAACTTTAAAAAATAAAACACAATAAGAACAACCGCACATGCGCTTGATAAAAATCCCATGAAACGAGAGAAGTTAAGTTTCTTTTTGAGAAAAAGTGAATATGCCCCCATATCAACCTACCTTTATAGATATTTTAGTGCTTTTGAAAACAAAAGTCAAATATATTAAAACTTTGGAATAAAAGTTTGATCCGCGCAACCCTCCTCTTGATAGAATCCTCTTTTGATCCCAACTTTTTCTGCGTGCGCAAGAACAGCTTTAAACTCAAGTGGCAAAAGCTTTCTCTCCTTTTCGCCTTTGCCGATTGGCGTGAATTGCTGCATAAGGCTGACGATAACATTTTTCTCTTCTGCCAAGAAGTCAAGCACTTTAAAGCTGTCGGCAATCTCACCTGGCAAAACAAGGTGTCTTACAATAACTCCCTCTTGCATAACCCCAGTTTTTTCGTCAACTTCTTCCTTCTTATTTTCTGCCACAAATTTCACCGCCTTTGAAGCAACCTCAAAATAGTCGGCCGCTTTTGAAAGCCTTCCTGACAACTCTGAAGAAAAGTATTTAAGGTCAAACAAAAAAACATCAACAAAAGGAAGAAGCTTTTCAAGCGTTTCAGCTCTTTCATATCCACTCGAATTCCACACAAGCGTAACTGGCGGCTTAAAAATTGAAAGCGCACTCATAAGACAAGAAGAAAAATGAGTTGGGGTTATAAAATCAATACTGTCATATTTTGAATAATCAAAGCTTTTTAAAAAGTCAGCAAACTGCTTTGGCGAATAAACCTCTCCCTTGCCAATATGAGATATCTGATAATTTTGACAATACTCACACCTCAAGCTGCAGCCAGAAAAAAATATGGCAAGCGTGCCCTTGTTTCCTGAAACAAGAGGCTCTTCCCACATAAAGTTTTCAATAACCTTTGCCACGCGGATTTTGTCGCCTTCCCCGCAAAAACCAATTTGCGTTTTTCTATCGACTCCACACATCCTTGGGCAATCGTGACATAACATGTCTTAATTATATATCAACAGAAATCAAATTCCAAAGCAAATATAATAAAAAACAAGACCCCCTCTTAAAGTCTTGCCAAGATTATATAATGATAATTGTTATTCCTGGGTTATGTTTGTTTAAATCTTCATCCCCGTAAATTGATTTGTCGCGCTCAAGCGCGCTTAATGTTTGCTTGTCAAAAATGTTCCATTTGTCGCCTGCAAAAAAGTCTGTGATTTTCCCTGACTTTTTACACGAGTGAAGCATGCGCCTTAGTTCCAACAAAATCTTCCCACCCTTTCCGTGAGAGCCATAGCCATGCAAAACTTTGATCACTTTGACATTTTCAAGTTTGGATTTTTCAATCTCGATTTCAACAACTGCAAGTGCATACTCGACGCTTGGAGAATTTTCTTTCAAATTTATCGTTTTAAGCATTTTTTCCTCTTAAAACAATATTAGCACAACTAAGTGCAAAATTACAAACTTTTATCAGCCATCAACAAGCATCTTATCAGCAATGAGTGCAATAAGCTCACCATTTGTTGGCTTGTCAGTGCTTGTGTAAACCCTAAGTCCAAACACTGAATTGATGTTTTCAATCTTTCCTCTGTTCCAAGCCACTTCAATTGCGTGACGCATGCCGCGCTCAACTTTTGATGAACTTGTTGAAAACTTTTCTGCAATAGTTGGATAGAGTCTTTTTGTGATAGATCCAATAATTTCAGGCTCTTCAATTGCAAGTTTTACAGCTTCTCTTAAAAATTGATAGCCTTTGATATGGGCAGGTATGCCAATCGTGATAAATATGTTTGAAATACGCTCATCAAGATAACGATCTTCAGCCGCACTTCTTGTGCTTGGATGCTGAATGTCCATAATTCTTTCCTCAAGATTTTCTGGAGTGATTGGCTTCACCATAAAATAGTTGACGCAGTCATAGCTGAGTGCTTTGCTGACAAAACCACCATGAGAGACTTTTGATGTGAAAATGATTTTTGGCATTTTGCTGGTGCTTTTCTTAAGTTTATCAATCACCATAAACCCATCCATTCCTGAAAGCACAAGTTCCATAATAAGGAAATCAGGTTGAAGTTCGATGACATCACTCACAATTTTTTCTGCAACAAAATCGTGACCAACAACTTCGTATTTATCATTTGTTGTAAAATAATCAAGTAGGCTTGAGTCTTCTTCTGTATTGTCTGCTAAATAAATTTTGATTTTAGCTTGACTTAAGTTTTCCATTTTATTTCTCCTTTTTTTCTCAAAATCCTACAGGAATCTTGATACAAAGCAAGGATATCACAAATTTTAAAATATCGGAAATATATCGAAATCAAAACACGTCGGTATTTTGTCGAAGATCATCGAAAATTGTAAAATTAATACAAATTCGAACAATATTATATAATTTTCGTCTAAAAAATCAATTTGTTTTTTGTCGAAAAGGCATGAAAAAAAGTCTGACTCGAAAAGCCATTTGTAGCTTTTTGTCAGACTTTGTTTAATTTTATAATATTTTGTAAAATCTAGTCATCGCTTTCAACTTTGACTCTGTCTTTAATTTTTGAAACCAGCTGATATGGAATTTTTGCAGCATCAGAAGGATCTCCAGCCTTCACGCGATACATATAAACGCTTGCATCTTCTTCATATTCAATCTCTTCGCCATCTTCGTCGTATTCCGCTTCTGGTTGGAACTTTGCGTAATAGTAAATATATCCATCAATGTAAGAATACTTTCCTGAAATGATGCTTTCCATTGTCACAATTGTTTGTTTTGCTCCATCTTTAAAAGACACTCTTCCGATGCTGGTTGAATTTGAGAAGTAAACATAATCTCCGTCTGCAAATAAAACGTCTGAGAAATCACTTGAGTCAAGTAGTTTTTTTGGCGCGCCTGTTTCTGCGTTTTTATACATAAGCTGACTGTTGCTTACTAATACATAACCTTTGTATGCTGAGTCATTCTTTGCAACTTCAATGACGTTTGAAATGCTGCCACCGTTGTTATAGAATTCTCCATAGCCAATTGTGATATCATTTCCTGTCAGATCTGCCATGTAGTTTACGTTGTTGTATGTGTAGAACAACGAATCTCCAACTTTATCAATAAGCGTGGTTGTAGAACCAAAGTTTTGCACGTTGAGTTTTGTTGACTCTTTGCTTGCAAGATCCAAACTGAAAACTTCAGTTGTGCTTGAGCCAATCTCTGCGGCCTTTGTGTAATAAACGTTTTTGTCGGTGCTGTCAACGCTTGTGTCAGCAGCGGCTGATGTTACGTCTTTTGCAACAACTTCACGAGAGCCCATCTTATCGCCAATCTTCATAACTTGAATTTCATAGCCGTCTGATGCTGAGCTTTCTGGTTTTGCATAAGTCACAACATATGCACTTCCATCAGAGCCTTCACATGCTTGTATGAATGAGCTTGAATCATAACGAGTTGTGAAAAGTTCTTTCACACCATCACCATTAAACTTCATTCTAAACATTGTCACGCGAGTATAGTCATTTTGTTGAGATGCAGTTTTGTGCGTGTTTGCTGAAGTGAAATAAATATAATTTTGATAAGCAAACATATATTGATTGTCAAAACCTGCAAGCTTTTTGTTGACCTTTTCAATCCCTGTTGGAAGATCGCCATGGTCTGATATCCCGCTGTTTATGTTGATACGCGCAAGATATCCGCTCTCGCTTGCATTGTTATAATTGAATCCGCTGTCTGAAACAGAGTGGTAAGAATTGCCATAATAAAGATAATCACCGATCTTGGCAGCTTCTCCACCAAAGTATGTGATTTCATTGAAATATGCATTCTTCCCAGTTGCTGGATCAGTCACATTGCTTACAGTCGCACAGCCAGCAAGTATAAGTGGCATAGCAATCAACGCTCCGCAAACTTTTAAAATATTTTTTTTCTTCATAATTACTCCACGTAAATTTAAGTTTACA
>CAOKRZ010000068.1 GCA_948471335.1 uncultured Christensenella sp.
ATAGTCCACTATTGTTTCCTTTACAAAGAATGCCTCCAACTTCTCCGCCTAATTCTGTTGAAACTTCTCCTCTGTTTACACAGTTTTTAATTTCAATTTCGCCCACAGCCAAACCAGCAATCCCAGCTGCCCACAGACCTGCGACTTGCTCCAAATTTTGACAATCGTATATTGCAACGTTTGATCGTGCTATACCAACAATTCCCCCAGCATAAATGCCCAATGTATAAGTGCCGTTCACGCAGTTTTTAATGATTGAATTCATTGCAGAGCCTATAAATGCAGTAAATATATAGCCGCCACTTGATCTTACATTTTCAACACGAGCATTTTGTATATGTCCAAAAAGTCCTTGCCCTTTTGCTTGCCCTGAATAATCTTCCGAAGAGTTAAAAATATTGAAGACTGTATAATTCCCGCCATCATAGTTCCCTCTAAAAGAGAACTTAACATCTGCTGTGATATTCCCAAGTTGTTCATCTTTATCATACCCAATTGACACCCAATAGTAATCACAGAGGTCAATGTCCTGGGTTTGTTTGAAATATGCACCAGCATATGTATTGCCGTTATTTACGTTATAAGCAAGCCCTGCAAGTTCCGCTGCCGTTGAAATGAGATAAGGACTTTCTTTTGTTCCGCTTCCAGAAAATGTTGTGGTATATTTATCTGCGCTGTCAATCCAAGTGCCGGTGTTGACAGGCGCAGTGAGAACCTGCTCATCCTCACCTGCCGAATCATGTTTTCCAAGTCCACCCCAGACAAACATAACTCCCAAGCATAGAGTCAAGGTCAAAACACATGAAATCATTCCCAAAATTTTCTTCATAGGCGGCGACTCCTTAAACTTAATCTTTTGCAGTTTATTAATTCAAAAAAATTATACTTGATTTTTCGACAAAAAGTCAAACAATTCCTGGTAGTTTTTATTTTTGTTCACACAATTTGCAAAAGAGATTTGATAGTTATATTTTCTTCATATTTTTTATATTTATTTGTTAAAAATTTGATTTTGTGATAATATAAATTAAAAAGCGGAGGGAAAATGGAAAAATACAAAATTTCATCAAAAGATGGATACAAACTTGAAGTACATATTTTTGAAATTGAGAAAGCAAAGGCTGTTGTTCAAATTGTTCATGGAATGGAAGAGCATCAAGAGCGATATGAAGATTTTGCAAAGTTTTTAAACAAAGAGGGATACACTGTTGTAAGCTCTGACATGCGCGGTCATGGCTACACTGTTCCAAAAAGTGATCTTGGATTTTTCAAAAAAAGCAAAGGCTATATTTCATTAATCGAAGATCAGAAAGCTGTCACAAAATTTATTAAAGACAAATTCCCTTCTCTTCCAGTTTATCTTTTTGCGCATTCGATGGGAACGATTATCACAAGGGCTTTGCTTCAGTCTTCTTCCAAAGACTATTCAAAAGTTGTGCTGTCAGGATATCCAAACTATCAAGGTGCTGCGTCAGTGGGAATCATGATTGCAGACACCGTCAAACTTTTCAAAGGCGCGAAATACAAATCAAAGCTTATCCAAAAGCTTGGCGTAGGTGTATTCAACAAAGCGATCAAAAATCCAAAGACCGACGTTGATTGGGTGTGCGCAAATGAAGACACAGTGCGCTCTTACATTGAAGATCCTTATTGCGGTTTTGGATTCACCTGCTCTGCCTTTTCTGACCTATTTCACCTTGTCAACATGATGCATAAAGAAAAGCTTTATCATGATGTCAACAAAGAGTTGCCATTTCTTCTCATTCGAGGATGCGACGATCCATGCACTGGTGGAAATGACGGCGCAGAAGACTCAAGAAAAGTTTTGAAAAAAGCAGGGTTTGCAAATCTTGAACATATCGACTACCCTGGCATGCGCCACGAAATCTTAAACGAAAAAGACAACAAAAAAGTTTATAAAGATGTCCTTGATTTCTATAACAAAAAAATCGCTCAAAACTGAGCGGTTTTTATTTTTTTATAATTTTTCCATCAACTGTCATATTGATCTCATCCCCATTTTCGCAAAGCTTGTTGTAACTTATGCAAATATTTTTTGCCAAACGATAACTCAAATCAAAGTTTGAATTAGGCGCAACTTTTTTAAAAAGTTTTTCTTGTTTTTCTGTTTCTGCAGTGTCATAAAAATATGTCACTTTGTTGAACAAACAAACTGCGCCGCCAATGATCGCTTCAACCGAATCAAAATCTTCAGCAACTTCTTCTCGCGTTTTTAAAAGAGCATCTTTTACAGAAGAAAGAATAACGACAGTTTTTTTTGAAAATGGTTCAGCGTAATCACTTCCGTCATCACTGTCAATGTCAAAAAAGCATTCCATGTTGAACATAACACCTTTTGCGCCCGCAAAAAAATCGGGATAGTTGCGCTTAAAGCCTGTCGGGTCTAGATCATGGACGCCAAAGCTCCACAATATATAATGGAGCGATATCGTTGCGTTAAAATCTTTTGAAGGTTCTGCTTTTGCATCCCTAGAAATAAACGGACGTCTTCCATAAACAAACTCAAAAATATTTTCATCTAATTTCATTTTTCACCTTACATAAACGATTATATCATAAAAAATATCAAATAGCAATAAATGCTTTACAAAAATAATTTTTGTGATATAATAAAAATATGGATAAAAAACAGCAAAAAACTCAAAAAAACAAAGGAAAAATACAAAATAATAAACAAACATCAGATTTTAAAAGAAAATATTTTGAATTTTATGATGATATCAAATCGCCCACACATGATGTTTATGATTGGTAAAAAAGCAGCACTTAAATCTTGCTGCTTTTGTTTTTTCTAAAGAAAATTTTCTTTTTCATATCGCCTGATGAAAGTCTGCGTCTAATAAGCAATGCTGCGACTATGAGGCAAATGAGCGCGACGGCAATACATAAAATAATCATTCCCCAAAGCGGAATTTTCAATCCGCACAAACCAACATTGCCTGCAGAGAACCACACCTCTTTCATTGTTTCGGCGACATTTGCAGGCATTCCGAACTGCCCGAACACGTCCCCCAATATTATTCGTTTAAGCCAAATTGTAAGATGAGTGAAAGGCAGAAATGATCCGATATATTTTGCAGCAGTTCCAAGGTTTTCATAAGGCATATATATTCCGCAAAGGAAACCTAAAATAGTCCCCATAAAACCGTTGATCACACCAATGGCAACTGACGATTTGACAAGCACTGTGATGAGAAGCATCATCGCGCAGCTTATAAGCGTCGTCAACATAAGCACCCCAACAATTGCGAAGAAAGTGCCTGCGCCAATCCAAAATGTCGATGCACCGATAACGATTATTGAAATCACAAGCGTAAGAAAATTTATTGCAAAGGAAACAATTATTGCTGAGAAAAGATATGAAAGCACAAGTTCAAACGATTTCGTCTTTGTAAGCAAAAAGGCATCAGTTTTTCTCGTCTCAAGGTCACGTGCCAAAAAACTGAGCATTCCGGTTGTAAGAGATACTGAGTTTATGACAATTACACCCATGATCATTTGCGAATAAATCGCAAAATTGATTTGTTTGCTTGTAAGGTTAAGTCCAGCAGCTTCATTGAACCCTTGCCCGTAAAGCTTTGCAATAAAAAGGAAATATAAAACAATCAAAATAAGGCTTGAAAAAAGCGAAGAAAAAACAGTTGCCTTGCTTCTTAAAAACAGCAAACAATTTCTTTTTGTGAGCGCCAAAACATTTTTCATTTTTTGTCCTCCCCTAAAATACTTTCTCCGACAGCGTTTAAGAACACGTCATCCATGCTTCCACGAAGCACTTCAAAGTATTTTATTTCATCTTTAAATTTAGACAAAAGTTCGATTTCTTCAGCTGCATCTTTTGAAAGAAATTCATATTGATCTGCGATGATGTTATATTTCATTTTTTTAATAAGCTTTTCAAAACTCTTTTTATTTTTTGGAACAATCCTAACCTTGTCACAAGAAAATTTTTCTTTAAGCTGAGCAGGAGAACCTTCTGCAATCTTGTGGCCGTTATGAATGATGACAACTTCGTCAGCGTCAGCCGTCTCTTCCATATAATGCGTTGTCAAGAAAACAGTCATTTCAGAAGATAAGCGGATCTCATTTATCACGCGCCACACATCAATTCGAGTTCTTGGATCAAGCCCTGTTGTTGGCTCATCAAGAAAGAGAATTTCAGGAGTGTTGAAAAGCGCCCTTGCAATTTCAACTCTGCGCTTTTGCCCTCCAGAAAGATTTTTGAATTTCTTTTTCTCAAAACTTTTGAAATCAAACAGAAGCGCAAGCTGTTCATACCTCGCTGCAACCTCTTCTTTATCTTTTAGATACAACTTTCCATAGAGTTTTAAATTTTCTTCAACACTGAGCATGTCATCCAAAATATTATTTTGAAAAACAACACCAATTTTGTTTTTGTATTCTTGAAAACTTTCGCCATCACCATAGAAAACATTTCCGCTGTCTTTTGAAAGCGTTCCAATAAGCATGTTGATTGTTGTGCTTTTTCCTGCGCCATTCTGCCCTAGAAACGCAAAAAGTTTACCCCTCT
>CAOKRZ010000069.1 GCA_948471335.1 uncultured Christensenella sp.
CTTCCACTTTCAAGTGAAACAATGTCAGCTTCAAAGGGCTATGAAGATGTCTATGCTCGCACAATTGAAAACTATTTCAATGTAACACTTAAAAAACATATAAAATACTTGGCATCAATTCTCCAGGAAAACGTTAATCCTTAAAAAAAATAAAGTGATTGCTTTGACAATCGCTTTTTTTTGTGCGATAATATATCCATTAAGGAGAAATTATGGAATACCAAAAAATTGCAGAACTTTTGTTTCCAGACGTTAAACTGACATGCGAAGAAATATTTGCAAAGTATCCAAAAAGAAATCTTAAAGAAGGACAAGTTGTTTCTCGTTTCGCGCCAAGCCCAACAGGGTTTATTCATATCGGCAACTTCTTTCAGATGTTTATAAGCTATAACCTCACTCGCGTAAGTGATGGTGTCTTTTTCTTGCGAATTGAAGACACCGATTCCAAAAGAGAGAAAGAAGGGGCGATAGACGTTGTTTTTGAAATACTAAACCGCTTTGGAATTAAGATTGATGAATACCAAACACTTGACGGCAAAGACATTGGAAACTATGGCCCATATGTTCAAAGTCAGAGAGTGGAAATATATAAAGCATTCGCAAAAAAACTTGTTGCTGAAGGGAAAGCTTTTCCATGTTTCTGCAAAAAAACTGAAGGAAAAGAAGATGTTTTGAAGCTCCGTGAAAACAAATTTCAAAATGATGATGAAAAAGAATATGACCCTTGCCGCGACCTTTCTTTTGAAGAAGTTAAAAAGCATATTGACAACGGCGAAAAATTTGCAATCAGACTTAAAACGAAAAATACTGGCAAAGAGCGTGTTAAGTTCTATGACCTGATCAAAGGTGAAATCGAGGCTAAAGCCAATGCAAAAGACTTTGTCCTTCTTAAAAATGATGGAATTCCACCTTACGCATTTGCACATGCAATTGACGATACTCTTATGGGCACAACAATCGTGGTGAGAGGTGAAGACTATATTGGCTCAACGCCAATGCATATTGAACTTTTCGAGGCACTTGGCTTTAAGCCAACAGTCTATTGTCACAATCCGCTTATTTGCAAACTTGGAGATAACGGCAACAAACGAAAAATTTCAAAGCGCTATGATCCAGAAGCTGATATGAGATATTATTTTGAACAAGGCATCCCAACAACTGCCGTGCTTGAATATCTGCTTGGAATTATAAATTCTGGCTTCGAGATTTGGAGAATGAAAAATCCTGATGCGGACTTCAATGAATTCAAGTTTGGCATAAATGATATCACTGCAGTCGCACCAATCTTTGACCTTGTCAAACTTGCAGATATTTCAAAAAATGTTATCTCAAGATTGAGCGCAGAAGAGCTTTATGACTCTTGGCTTAACTGGGCAGAAGAGTTTGATAAATCTCTTGCCGCTTGGCTTAAAGAAAATAAAGCGTATGCAATCAGCTTCCTTGGCATTGATAGAAGTGGAGCTAAACCAAGAAAGGATATTGCAAACATGAGCATGATCAAAGAATATTTCTCTTACATGTTTTTCCGTCCAACCCTTGATGAAGTTGCAGAAGAAGACAAAGATAAGTTCAATGAATTTATGGCAGCTTACCAAAAAGCATTCACTTTCCCTTCTTCAAACGAAGAGTGGTTTGCTCTTGTTAAAGAAGTCGCTGGCGGTTTAGGCTATGCAACGGACAATAAAGCATACAAAGCAAATCCTGAAGTATTCAAAGGCAATGTGGCAAAAGCTTGTGAGTTTGTGCGCGTTGCAATCACAGGAAGAAAGAACTCTCCAACACTTTATGAAATCATCAAATCTCTTGGTGAAAAGGAAACTAGAGAAAGGCTAAACGTTAAAAAATAGGGCTTGACGAGGGCTCTATTTTTTTTGTTATACTTTTTAAAACAAAGTAAAAGTTGAGAAAACTCTATGATAAAAAGATTGCCTATTCTTCCGAGGGGAGAGAATGGCGCACTTGCGCTTGCGGCTAAGGAACAAATTATCAGTTCCAAAGGTGAAAACGCCAAACTTGCAGAAAAACTTATGGGACATAATTCCGGAATGATTTATCAGATTTTAAATAAATATGAATACATATTGCGACTACGTGGAGACTATGAAGACGCTGAACTAGAATGTATGGTCAGTTTTTTCAACGCCGTTAAAACCTATGACGGAAATGCCAATTTCGTTACTTACATGTGCGAATGCGTGAAGAATGCTGTTCTCAAGTGTTTAAAAAGAAGGACTGAAATTGTTTATGATTGGGACAGTCTTGACGCAAGCTCAAGCGCCAATTCAGGTGGAGAAGAATATTCACTTATGGATATTACTGAAGATGAAAGTGTTTCATATCTTGAAGAAAAAGTCATTGTCAATATTTCACGTGCAAATGTTATCAAAAATCTAAAATTCTTTTTGAGTGAATCTGATTATAATTTATTATTAATATTGGTTAAATGTGAAAATCCTTATAGACACACTGAGAGATTTGCGTTAAGTCGCCAAACTCTTACAAATCATAAGAATAATATTTTCAATTTAATTAATGAAATTGATGATTATAAAGATATAATAGATGTAAAAAGAGTTGAGAGGTATGAGAAACTAACCTTGAAAGAAAGAAATGAGCAAATTCGATGAAATTGTCAAAGAAGAAATGAGAAAAGAAGGGAAGATTTTATAATCTTTCCTTCTTCTTTTTGCATATTATTTTATATGAGTAAGGGGATTTCTGACTTCTCGCCGCAAGAGTTGGTTGCGCTTGCGGGGAGTCTTGCCATTGCATTGAATGAAAAGTTTGATGAAAAAGAGCTTTCGTCAATCAAGTGCTTTTTATCTGCTTTGCAATCAAACTTGTCGCTTTTGGATGTTCATAATAAAGGATGCTATAAACAAAGATGTGGGAAGAAATGATAGTTTCAAAACCACTTTTGAGTCCTGAAGAAAACTTGAAACTTATTTTAAAAGCTCAAGAGGAATATCAAAAATTCGGTTCGGAAAAACAGATCTTCCAAACCGAAGCTATTTTACGCAACCTAAAACTTGTCTTTTTTGCGCTGAAGAAATATCCCAAATACTTTGATTACAACTGTTGGTTTGATGAAGCATATTCGCAATGCCTTTCCAAACTTCATAAATGTATTATAACCTATAATCCACAGAAAGGTGCAAACTTCTCCACATTTGTTCTTACATGTCTTGACAACGAAATTAAAATGGTTTATAGATATCATCATAAGCGTGAGATTGAAAGCTTTGATAAAGTCATTTACGAAAAAGATCAAGATGAAATTTGTTTGAAAGATAGATTGGCAGATCCCCAAAGTATTGATTTCGAAAACGTTATGCTTCAAAATGTTGAATGCTCAAATCTTATGAAAAATCTAAAGCTCTTTTTGACAAGCTTTGAGTGGGATATTTATAAAATGAAGCTGTCGGGCTATTCTCAAATTGAAATAGGGAAAAAATATGGGAAACACAGAAGTTATATCAGCAAAAAACTTACCAAAATTGATTCTTTGGTTCTTGATCTTAATCGTTTGCAAGAAGTAAAAAATATCGAAGAATTTATCGAAAAGCAAGGGCTTGACGGGGAACAAACTGAATTTATGAGAGTAAAGAAACAATTTTCGGAATTTATATATGCTCAAAAGAAGATGGACTTTGACTTTTGCTATGATTATCTGAAATATTCGTTTAGAGAGAATGGCATTGTGAAAAAACTTGATGTGTTGTTTAAGAATAAAAACAAATCGACGCGAGTTTTTCATACTCTTTGCAGTGTAAATAACTTTGATATAGAGACATGCAAAAACAACGAAGATATGTTTGGCAATATCGAAGTGAAGAGCGCGGAGAAGAAAGTTAAATTCGATGCCGAACAAATGCTTACGATTGCAAGTACGTTAAAAAAAGATAAACCATTCTTGATAGCTTCAACCCAAAACTTCAAAGATTCTTTGACTGCCTTGGCGGCACTTAAACATTTTTGCGGGGAATTTGAAAATTGCATTACAGAGGAAGAAAATCATCTTTTGCCTAAACACATAAAAATATTAAAAGATAAAGAAAAAGAGATTTGCTCTGCTGAGAAATTGATAAAATAAAAAACAGCTGTCTAAGCTGTTTTATTTTGTCTTTTTGCTGCCGCAAAGCGCAGTTCCATGATCGCCTGTCATGCTTATACACAAATTGCCTAAAATGGCATTTGGAACTTCCTTTATTGAAGCTAGATAATCATCCAAATCCTTAGTGCGTTTCAATATCTCACTATTAACGTCTTTATCCAGCCAACGCTTTTCTCGTCAAGTAAGTAATTTATGTTTATTCGCATAAATACCTCGATATTATTGTTACATGGTTTTTAGATAACAGAACTTTTTGTTTAGTATATTTGTGTCCACACTAAACGAAGTCTTTTTTTTCGATTTCGTTGTTTTGATTTTGCGACGAAATTTTGATTTTGCGAAAATCAAAAATATTTCAAATAGA
>CAOKRZ010000070.1 GCA_948471335.1 uncultured Christensenella sp.
TTAGAATGTTTTTTAAGGTATGAGTTTGTTGTTGCAAAGCAGGTGTATGGGATTGATTTGTATCCAGACAATTCACCAACTGATGAAACAACATAACCTTTGTTTTGTTTTTCCATGTTTGTTGCAGTAGGTTCAAAAAGAGTGCAGAAGTCAGCATTTCGAGTTTCATAAACACTTGCAATCATTGCAAAGTCGCAGTAGATGATTTCAACTTCGCCAGCAGCTTTATTTGTCCCAATTGTAAGACCTGCGTCTTGAATGAGATAAAGCATTGTCATTGCTGGCAAGCCGCCTTCACGGCCGATAACAATTGATTTGCCTTTAAGCATCTCGATGTCAAATTTGCCTTCAATCTTTTCTTTTGAAAGCACGAATGATCCGTCACGCTGTGTAAGCTGACCGAAAACGACAGGTGAATTTTTTGCTTCTTCAGCATAGACAACTGTTTCAGGCCCAACAAGCACGATGTCAGCGCTGCCGCTTAAAAGGGCAGTCATTGAAGTGTTTGATCCGGTTGCACTTTCAAGTGTAACTTTGAGGCCTTCCTCTTCAAAGAATCCCATGTGTTGTGCAACATAGAGTGGGGCGTAGAAGATTGAGTGAGTCACTTCGTTAAGCCTTATCTTGTTTGCATCTTTGCCACAAGCTGCCAAAAGACAAGTTGTGAGACCGATCATAAGGCAAACAGAAAAGATAGAAAGTTTTTTTAAAGTTCGCATTTTTCCTCCTTACAAAAACATTTTTATGTTGCCACGCTTTCTTTGGTGCTTTCTTTTTAATTCTAGCCTACATTTTACTTGCTTTTTTTAGAGCAGTTAGATATAATTATTTTCAAGGAGAAATTATGGAAAAGACTTATAATCCTCATGAATTTGAAAGCGATATTTATAAAACTTGGCTTGAAAAAAAATATTTTCATGCTGATGTTGATAAAAGTAAAAAACCTTATTCAATCATTATGCCACCACCAAATGTAACCAGCAATCTTCACATGGGGCATGCTTTTCAACAAACTATTCAAGATATAATCATCAGAAGAAAACGTATGCAGGGCTTTAATGCAATGTGGCTTCCTGGCACTGACCACGCGGCAATTTCAACTGAAAGTATGATTGTAAAAAAACTTGCTAAAGAAGGGTTAAGCAAAGAAAAACTTGGAAGAGAAGCTTTTTCTAAAGAAGTTGATGCTTGGTATAAACAATACAAAGGCACAATCATTGATCAGTTTAAAAGCATGGGCTTTTCTTGCGATTGGGACAGGCTTGCTTTTACTATGGACGAACAAAACTGTAAGGCAGTTCGTCATGTTTTTGTTCATTTATATAAAAAAGGTTGGATCTACAAAGCAAACCGAATTGTAAACTGGTGCCCACACTGCAAAAGTTCGATTTCTGACGCTGAAGTTGAGTTTAAAGAAGTGCCATCATCTTTCTGGCATCTTCGTTATAAAATTGAAGGAACAAACGACTATCTCGAACTTGCAACAACGCGCCCTGAAACATTGCTTGGAGATACTGCGGTTGCTGTTAACCCAAAAGATAAAAGATATAAACACCTCGTTGGCAAAAACGTAATTTTGCCACTCGTTAATAAAGCCATTCCTATCATTGCAGACGAATACGTTGAAATGGACTTTGGAACAGGAGTTGTGAAAATCACTCCAGCGCATGATCCAAATGACTTTAAAGTTGGGCAAAGACACAATTTACCAGTTATCAATCTTCTCAATGCTGATGGCTCGCTCAATGAAAACTGTGGCAAATACGCCGGGCTTTCAAGAGAAGAGGCAAGAGTGAAAATTGTTGAAGATCTTGAAAATGAAGGCGTACTTGTAAAAATCGAACCATACACTCACAATGTCGGACATTGTGAACGCTGCAAAACAATCATTGAACCCCTTGTATCAAATCAATGGTGGGTGAGAGTGAAAGAACTTCGTGAGCCTGCAATCAAAGTTGTTGAAGAAGATAAAGTTCATTTTGTTGATGAGCAATATAAGAAAAGCTATCTTCACTGGATGAGAAATCTTGAAGACTGGTGCATTTCTCGTCAGCTTTGGACAGGGCATCAAATCCCAGTTTTCAATTGCCGTGATTGCGGTGAAGTGATTGTTGAAATGGAAGATCCAACAGTATGTCCAAAATGCGGAAGCAAACATCTTGTTCAAGAAACTGATACTCTTGATACATGGTTCTCTTCAGCGCTTTGGCCACTTTCAACACTTGGCTTCCCTGATAAAACACCAGATATTGAATATTTCTATCCAACAAATGTGCTTGTAACTGCAAGAGAGATCATCAACCTTTGGGTTGCAAGAATGATTTTCAGTGGACTTGAATATTATGGCGATATTCCTTTCCATGACATTGTTATCAATGGTATTGTCAAAGATGCTCATGGCAAAAAGATGAGCAAAACTCTTGGCAACGGAACTGACCCACGTGACGTTATCAAAAACTTTGGTGTAGACACACTCAGATTTTCACTTTTTGACGGGATTTCAATCGGCTCTGACTCAAGATTCTCTGAAAAGAAAGTTGAGCTTAGCAGAAACTTCCTGAATAAAGTTTGGAATGCAAGCCGCTATTGTTTAATGCAACTTGAAGGCAAAACTGTTAAGAAGATCAGCGAAGTCAAGCTCAATCTTGCTGACAAGTGGATTATAACTGAACTTAACAACTTGATTGAAAGTGTTGATAAAAAATTTGAAAAATATGACATTGGAATGGCTGAGTCAGAACTTTCTGATTTCTTCTGGACGAAGTTCTGCGACTGGTATGTCGAGCTTTCAAAAACAGATATGCAAGGGGATAATAGTGAAAGTACAGTTGCAACCCTTAACCATGTGCTAACAGCACTCTTGAAGCTTCTTCATCCATTCATTCCATTCATTACAGAGAAGATTTACATGGAACTTCCAATGCATGAAGAAAGCATAGTCATTTCTTCTTGGCCAGTTGCAGGTGAATCTTTCAATAAAGAAAGTGAAGATATGAAAGAGGTTATCGCACTGATCAAAGGTATAAGAAATGCACGCGCTGAGAAGAACTTGCCAGACAATAAAAAGATTAAGGCTGTAATTTTCTGTTATGACAAAGAGTCGCTTTTCAAGGGCTGCAGTGAAGCAATCAAAAAGCTTTCAATTCTCAGCGAACTTGAATTTGTTCAAGAAGAAAAAGCTTTGCCTGAAAACAGCGTTGTTCTCACTTTTTCAAATTGTAAGGTTGCTCTTCCGCTTGACAGTAAGGAAGAGAAGGATCGTCTTTTGAAAGAGATTGATAAGGTCAAGTTTGAAATCGCTCGCTCTAGCAAAATGCTTTCAAACGAAGGCTTTGTCGCAAAAGCACCAAAAGCTTTGATTGAGAATGAAAATTCAAAACTTGAAAAAAACAAAGCACTGCTTGAAAAGCTTGAAGCAGATTTGAAGAAATTTTAAATTGATTAAATAAATAAATTTAGTCAATAAAAAGGAAAGAATGAAAAAGTTTCAAAAGTTTAATGAATTATCGAAAGGCAACAAGGCGTTCAGGATTGTCAATCTTGTGATTGCAGTCCTTATGCTTGCTGCTTCTATCGTTGCATTAGTTTTGAATCTTAAGCCAGACCGTCATCGTGAGCTTGTCACAATTGGCGTGCTTATTTTGACAATTTTGCCTTATATTTTGGAGCTTATCATAAGAAAACGCATCGCAAATACGATTTTGTTTGCTTATCAGCTGTATATCATTGTAGCCGGCGTCGTTGGCGCGGTGTATGACATTTATTATGAAGTCTTTTGGTTTGATCGCGTCGTGCATACTCTTATGGGTTACGTCGCAGCAATGCTTGGAATTTTCATAATCTCAAGAGTGACAAAGTATGAAAAACTGAATGTTTTAACTGTTGTTTTATTCTGCTTTTTCTTCTCACTTGCAGTTGAACTTGTTTGGGAACTTTTTGAATGGTTCAGCGACAATTTCCTTGGGCAGACTGCGCAAGGTGGGGCTTTCCCAGGAGATGTTCCACTTGTGACTGACACAATGGAAGACATTTTATGCAATTTTTCTGGAGCAGTCATTTTCTGCTTGCACTTTATAATAGGCAAATTTTCAAAAGCTTCACTTGGGATAAAAAGCATTGAATCTCAACTGGCAGGCGGGCAGTGTCAACGCAAATTCTTGAATGGCAATGAAATCATTGAAGAACGGACTCAAAATGAGAAAGAAGAGCCCGAACAAGAAGTTGTGAGTGAAGAAAAACCTAAACAAAGAACTTCCAAGAAAAAAGATATTAAATAAAAAACACTAGAAGGAGCTAGTGTTTTTTTTCAAACTGGCACATGTCAAGATAAACTCATTGTAAGCTTAACTTTGCTTAGAGCCTAAGAAAATTGGGTATTGACAAAAATATACTATTTGTGCTAACATAATAAAAAATGGAGGGACCATGACAAGGGTATT
>CAOKRZ010000071.1 GCA_948471335.1 uncultured Christensenella sp.
ATGGAGGGAACATGACAAGGGTTTTACCAGAATCAAAAAAAAATTTAAGATTACTAAAGGTTGTTATGGTGGGTTAAGTATTTTTTATTTAGTCGATAAAACAAAAAATGAAGTAGTTGCTTACTACAATAAAGTCTTCAGTGGGAATTCAAAGATTGCTTATGTTGAGAAATTTATTCCTTATCAATACAATAAACCATCATTGCTTGTAGATATGGAAACAGGAAAGGTTATTAAAGATGGCTATTGTATAGGAGATAAAACTTAATAGATATTTTAGCGGTATTACAGAGAACTATGCGTTTGTAAGCGAAAACGAAGAAGAACCTTGGGCTTTATTAAATTTTAAGACAGGTGAATTGTCAAAAGAAAGGTTTGATAGGATACAATATGCGCATATAGAAAGTGCACCATATTACTATTGCCTTGTGCATGATCAAGATTATATTGTTATGGTAAATACAGAATCTGGCAGAATTTGCAGTCCATATCAATCAGGAGTCGGTTATTGGGCAGCAATGGGGGGATAACTAAAAATCAAATAATCAAAAACGCCAAATAAAAAAGAAGTGAATTGTCGCTTCTTTTTTTTGTTTACACCTTGAAAAGTGCGGGGAAATGTGTTATTATAAAAGCAACTTGGAGGGTTTATGAGCAATTTAGACAAAGAAGCAATTGGAAAAGAAATGAGAAAGCTTGTCAAAATAGCTTTCAATTGGACTGAGAAAAGAGTTGATATAAGAGAATCAGGTTTAATCAGAGATTATTTTAGAGAATGTTTTCCTGATCAATTGGATCGACGACTTTGGATTGAAAAAGTTGTGACAGAAAAAGGTCTCGTATACGCAAAACACGTTGACCACTTTTACAATCATGATGAGTCTGCCATAAGAAACTATCTCTCTGTTGTTAAAGGGCGCGTAGGTGAAAAAAAGTATGAATTTGAAAAAGCATATCTTTTCAGCATTCTTGAAAGCAATGGGACTTTCAGTGATAGGCAATTTGAAGGGATTATAACCTTGAAGAAAAACAAAAAGGGCGCTATAGTAAAATCATACGTTGATGGTATTGACACTTACGCTGATATCAGTGAGAACAACAAAGAAAGTGCAAAGTTTGTTGAAGCAATGGACATTATCGGCTTTAAGAAGGAAAGTGTAATCGACCTTGTTTTAGGCAAAAAGACAGCTGAAGAAGTGGCTTTGGAAGTTGTTCCAAAAGAAATTATTGAAGAAGATTATGCTTACACTTACGCAGGCGACAAACTTCCTATGCTAAACGGAGTGATTATTGGTGGTGAAGATAAAGCAATCGCAAGAATTAGCTATACTAAAGGCGAGTTTAAAGTTGATTGCTCTAAAATACCTGTTAGGAATTTAGGCCTTTATGAAAATAGTGACGCTAAACTGACGCTTGTCAACTTCAATGAAGCCATTGGCAGTTTAGAAAGATTGGATTTAAGGGCAACAAATGTTGAAGATGTGATTGACCTAGCAAAGCATAATTTGAAAGATTCTCACATTGGTGCAAACAGAGTCAAAAATATTGATAAGTCTATCACGCCACTTGCTTTTGTAGACCTCAGAGACGCTATGGATGAAGACGGAAACAGGCTTTACGCGACGGCTGATTTGGATGACGATGACGAATATTATGTAAACGAAACCCAGTCAGAACGAAAATTTGAGATTCTGTCAACTGCACATAACGCGCAAATGACAAAGATGGCTATGGAAGCTGGCGCTGACGGAATTGGACTTGTAAGAACTGAAAACATGTTTTCAAGCGAAGAAAAACAAACAATTGTTAAAAGTGCAATTGCAGACCCGTTTGGAAAAAGTGCCAAGCAATTTTTGATGCTTCAACAAGAAAGGGCAAAAGAGATTTATGAAGCGGCAAACGGAAGCAAAGTTGTTTTTAGATTGCTTGACAATCGCCTTGGAGGGTTTGAAAGTTTAGATAAAGATTTTGAAGGATTTGAATTCCTTGAAGAAAATTATAGATTTGCAAGACTTCAAGTTTATGCAATTCTGTCTGCTGCAGTAGAGTGCGGGGAAAAGGCATTTTTGCTTGTGCCAAATGTTAATGATGGACGACATTTTTCAAATTTTGCAAGAAATTCTGTTAAGGAAATTGCATATGGGCTTGGAATGAAAGAATGTGATGTCGAAGTCGGCGCTATGGTAGAAACAAAAGAGGGCGTAGAGGACATTGACTATTACTTCAATTTAGATTTTCTTTCATTTGGGCTTAATGACCTTACGCAAGATGTGCTTGGACTGAAACGTGGCGATCCTAAAAATGCATGGGCATTTGAAGAACTTCAAGACGAAGTGAAAGCTGTTATCAGAAAATGCATTGAAAAGAAAAATGATAGTTACTTCGACGGGCTTGTCCCAGTTGGTTTCTGCGGAAAGGCGGTGAATTCAAATCCTGAGAATCTTAAATTCTTTCAAGAAATGGGCGCCGATTATCTCACTTGCAGACCAGACGATGTGCAAAGCATCAAACAATATTTCAATAAAAAGAACATTAAAGTTTAAAAAAAATCCACAAAAGATGTGGATTTTTTATATGATGTTGTAAGTGGCTGCGTTTTTGGCAGAAGGCATCAACGATGCTATTCATGCCTGAGTGATTCGACAGGGTCAAGTTTCGCAGCTTTGGAAGCTGGATACAATCCTGCAAGAACGCTTATAACAACACTCACGCCGAGGGCGATCAGATAGTAATACCAAACGAATGCGATTGGTGCGAAACCTAACAGGGCATTAAGGATGAGAACGAGAATGCCGCCTATAATGAGAGAAAGCGTGATTCCGACAATTCCGCTCAACAGCCCAATAAGGAAACTCTCTGTTGTGAAGATGGCTTTTATATCTCGCTTGCGCGCACCAATTGATTTAAGCACGCCGATTTCTCGAGTTCTTTCAGTTACGCTCATATACAGAACTGTGAGAATCATGATTGCAGCAACTGCGAGTGAGATCACTGAGATGATAATCATTGCAGTTGAGAAGGTTGACATCATTTCTTTAAACATTTTTGCCATATTTTCTTCAAGCGCGCCAGTGAGGTCTTTTCTTGTGTCAAGATAGCTGTTTATAAGTTTTGTGGTTGAAAGTCCGTCTGTTTTGATGTAAATTGATGTTGGGTTTAAAGTTGCGCCTGCGCCTTCCACCAAGGAATTTAAGAAGGCATAGTCCACATACATGATAACAAAGTTTGCAAACATGTTCACATCAACAATTGCTGAAATTTTAACTGTCTTTGTATAAGGTGGTTTGCCGCCGTTTGGGAGACGAATTGTCACGTATTTTCCAAGAGCATCTTCATTTTTAGTCAGACCTAGTTTCTTGACGATTGCACTTGAGAACATTGCTTCGTTTTCGCCGCTAAGCTCTCCGCAAAGAAGCTGATCTTTGGTGTAGTAAGTTGGGGTGGTGTAGACATAGAAAATCTTTCCGCCTTTATCAGGATCTTCATTGATTCCATCAGGGAGATATGAAAATGTTGCAACGTCAGGTGGAAATCCTGTAAATCTTGAGTATCCATAAGACATATTCTCTGAAGAGTCAACTCTGAAATCGTTGTCTGTTGTTTCAAGGAATGCATTGATATCATCTCGCACAGCTGCAATTTCATCAGGTGTGAAAGGCTCTTGAACAAACGAAGAGGTTGGGTCATCTTCTTCTTGATTTCGTTTGGTCACGGTTACAATTTCAGGGCTTGAGTAGGACTGTGCAAGACTGCTTATATAACCAGTAAGTCCAGCTCCCAAAGAGAGCATAAGGATCAAGCTGATCAGAGAGATTGAAACTCCAAACGCCATCAAAAGGTTTTTGGTTTTGCTTGCCCACATATTGTGGAAAGAAAGGCGTATTGCTTGGAAGAAAGAAAGGTTTCCGTTTTTCTTTTTTGTTTTTGTTTTACTTAAAAACTTCTTGTCAGTGTTCTTTTGATAGGTTTCACTTCTTTCGTCACGGACAACTTTTCCGTCTGCAATTTCAACAATTCGAGAAGAAATTTTCGCAATTTTCTCTGAGTGAGTCACCATGATGACAAGTTTTCCGCCATCTGCGATCTCTTTGAGTATGTCAAGGATTTGGAATGACGTTTCGCTGTCAAGCGCGCCAGTTGGCTCGTCAGCCAAAATAATTTCTGGATCATTTATAAGCGCTCTTGCAATTGCAACGCGTTGTTTTTGACCACCGCTAAGCTGATTTGGCTTTTTCTTGAGATGTTTTTCAAGTCCAAGTTTTGAAAGGATTTCTGTTGCTTTTTTCACTTTCTCATCATTGCTTACGTTTGAG
>CAOKRZ010000072.1 GCA_948471335.1 uncultured Christensenella sp.
TCAAGAGGTTAAGACGCCGCCCTCTCACGGCGGAATCAGGGGTTCGATTCCCCTAGAGGCTACCAAAAAATTTGAAACAGCAAACTGCTCAACTGCTAAGCAGTTTGATTGAGTTCGGATCGAACCCCGAGGGGTCCGTTCGTGTTCCCTGAAAATGCTTAGCATTTTTAGCGCAAGGTTCCCCTAAAAGCTACCAAACAATTTGAAAAAGGAATTTATTATGAAAGAAAAGACACAAACAAATATAGATGAATTTGAAGACCTTTTTGAAGGCATGACACAAGATGAGGTTATTGAAATTCTTAAAGGCTTTGGCTTTAAGCACTCATCTTCAACAACTCCAAAACAAAAGAAAGATAGTAAAACATTATAATAGCTACATTTTTATTTTATCTTTAAACGCCTTCCCTTCACAAATATTTGGAAGGTCTTTTTTTATCTTTTCCCAATAGCTTGTATCGCCTTCGAAATACATTTTGCCATACATCTCTCTAAGGTCAGGGAATTTGTTGTCAATAAATTTAAGCACTTTGCCCTTGAAATCACTATAAAGCTCAAGTCCTGCAAACCAAAATTCATCAACAAAGTTCCTGCCTGCATCAATAATCTTTTGCAAATCAGTTATCCACGGAAAAATCGGCGACACAGAAAGCGTAGTTTTGATTCCGTTTTTATGCAAGGCTTCAAGCGTATCAAGACGCTCTTTGACCGATACTCCGCCCTCTAGTTCACTTGCAACTTCTTCTTCAAACACAGATAAAGAAATGACAATATTAGGATTTTTAAGTTTTTTCAAAAGTGGAATGTCTCTTAAAACAAGTTTTGATTTTGTTTGAATGATGACTTCGCCGTCAAAAACTTCAAGCTCCTTCAAAAGTCTTTCAGTTCGGCGAAACATTTCTTCTTGTGGCAAATATGGATCGGTCACTGTCCCAATTATCAATTTTTTACCCTTCTTTTTTGAGAAATTCATTTCTTCCCAATTCTTCACATCCAAAAATTCACCCCAAGGCTCAGCGTGTTTTGTGAATTGTTTCATAAAACATGCATAGCAAAATTTACAGCCAAACGTGCAGCCGACATAAGGATTTATGACATAATTTATCCCCTCAATCTTTGACCTATTGCACATCTCTTTGACATCTATCTCTTTGACTGTAATCTCTTTATTTTCCATATTTTGATAGTAACAAAGTGAAAACGAATAGTCAAATAAAATACGCAATTTTTGAGTATTATTCAACACAAATACAATTCGATAGTTTGAAATGAAATTTGATCAACAAAAAAAAAGTAGTAAAAATTCACTACTTTTTTGTATTTTAAGCGAATGTAGAATCGTTAGGCTCTTCGTCTTTAACCACAACTGGCATAACTGAACGATATTTCTTAAGTCCAGTTCCGGCTGGGATAAGCTTACCGATGATAACGTTTTCCTTAAGACCGATAAGATTGTCAACCTTGCCTTTAACAGATGCATCAGTAAGAGTTCTTGAAGTCTCTTGGAATGATGCTGCTGAAAGGAAGCTTTCAGTTGAAAGAGATGCCTTTGTGATACCGAGAAGAATTCTTTTAACAGTTGCAGGGACTCCACCTTCAGAAAGAACTCTTTCGTTTTCTTCGTCGCAGCGATAGATGTCAACAACTTCGCCAGGAAGAAGGTTTGTATCTCCGGCAGACTCAACCTTAACTTTCTTAAGCATTTGACGAATGATGATTTCAACGTGCTTATCGTTAACAGTAACGTCTTGTCCGCGATATGTTGAAATGATTTGGTTGAGAAGGTATTCTTGAACGCCCTTCACACCTCTCATACGAAGAAGTTCTGCTGGGTTGATCGCGCCGGCAGTAATTTGAGAGCCAGGTTCAACTGTATCGCCATTCTTAACAAGTAAAACAGCTGGTTTCTTTGCTTCATATTCAACATCACCTTCGCGTGTTGCAACAGTGATATAGAAATATTTGTTATCTTGTCTGATTGAAACTTTTCCTGAAACTTCAGAAAGAAGACATTCACCCTTTGGCTTTCTTGCTTCGAATATTTCTTCAACGCGAGGAAGACCTTGAGTAATATCGAGAGCGACAGCCGCACCACCGGTGTGGAATGTTCTCATTGTAAGCTGAGTACCAGGTTCGCCGATTGATTGAGCGGCAACAATTCCGACAGCCTCACCAACAGTAACCATGCTCTTGTTTGAAAGGTCACGGCCATAGCATTTTGCACATACGCCATGCTTGCAACGGCAAGTGAGAAGTGAGCGGATTTGAACTTTTGTAATTCCAGCGGCAGTGATTTCTTTTGCTTGTTCAGCAGAAATCATTGTGTTTGCAGGAACGATAACTTGATTTGTTTTAGGGTTAACAACGTCGTCAACAGCAACTCTTCCAGAAATTCTTTCTGCAAGTGTTTCTTGAACAACGCCTTCTTCAATAAGGTCGCTCACCCAAACGCCTTTAACTTTTTCGCCAGCGTCAGCGAAGCAGTCTTCAGTTGTAACAACAACATCTTGAGAAATGTCGACAAGACGACGAGTAAGGTAACCAGAGTCGGCTGTTTTAAGAGCGGTATCGGTAAGACCCTTACGAATACCACGCGCTGAAAGGAAGTATTCCATTGGAGTCAAGCCCTTACGGAAACTTGACTTAATAGGCATATCGATAATTTCACCTGAAGCAGTTGTCTTAATTCCGACCATACCGCAGGTCATGTTAAGGTTAAGTTTAGAACCACGCGCCCCAGAAATAGCCATGATCTTGAATGAGTTGAATTCGTCAAGAGTGTTGAAAAGAAGAGTTTCAACTTGTTTAGTTGCATCGTTCCAAATATCACGGTTAGCTTTGAGTTTTTCGTCAAGAGTGATAAGACCACGACGAAGAAGTTTTTCGTTTTCAAGTGCTTTTGCTTCAGCTTCTGCAACAATTTCTTGCTTGCCTTCTGGCTCGTTGATATCGAACGCATTAACAGTAAGCGCACCGAGAGTTGAATATTTATATCCGCACTCTTTGATCTTATCAACAAGTTTGGCACATTCTGTTGTTCCAAGTTTGTCATAAGCCGCAGCAAGGATGTTTTGAAGGTCTTTCTTGATTACGAATTTGTTGAATTCAAGTTCGCAAATGTTTTCTTCTTTGCTTCTGTCAACAAAGCCAAGGTTTTGTGGAATGTATTGGTTGAAAAGAAGTCTACCAACAGAAGTTTCAATTCTCTTAGAATAAACTTTTCCATCAACTTCTTTTTGGATTCTTACTTGAATTTTTGCTTTAATGTCAAGGTTTTGTGTCTGATAAGCCATGATTGCTTCGTCTTCAGACATAAACACACTGCCCTCGCCTTTTGCGCCAGGCATAATAAGTGTCATATAAGCACAACCAAGGATGATATCTTGTCCAGGAGTAACGATTGGTTCACCTGAAGAAAGTTTCAAAAGGTTGTTTGAAGCAAGCATAAGGTTTCTTGCCTCAGTTCTTGAATCGATTGAAAGAGGAACGTGAACTGACATCTGGTCACCGTCGAAGTCGGCGTTGAACGCTGCACAAACGGCTGGGTGAAGTTTGATTGCTCTTCCTTCAACAAGAACAGGTTCAAATGCTTGAACTGAAAGTCTGTGGAGTGTTGGGGCACGGTTCAAGAAGACTGGGTGATCTTTAATAACCTCAGCCAAAATATCCCAAACAACAGGCTTCTCTTTGTCAATCATGCGTTTTGCTGATTTGATGTTGTGTGATTTGTTAAGGTCAACAAGGCGGTTGATGATGAAAGGCTTGAAAAGTTCAAGTGCCATTTCTTTTGGAAGACCGCATTGATACATTTTAAGTTCTGGGCCAACAACGATAACTGAACGTCCTGAATAGTCAACACGTTTTCCAAGAAGGTTAAGTCTGAAGCGGCCTTGCTTACCACCAAGCATAGCAGTGAGTGACTTAAGGTCTCTTTGTTTTGAAGATTGAACAGCTTTTCCCCTCTTACCATTGTCGATAAGGTTGTCAACTGACTCTTGGAGCATACGTTTTTCATTTCTGATAATAACATCTGGTGCACCAAGTTCAATAAGTTTTTTAAGACGATTGTTTCTGTTGATAACTCTGCGATAAAGGTCATTAAGGTCACTTGTTGCGTAACGTCCGCCATCAAGTGGAACCATTGGACGAAGTTCTGGTGGAAGCACTGGAAGCACATCAAGCACCATCCAAGTTGGATTGTTTCCACTCTTAATGAAAGATTCAACAACGTCAAGTTTTTTCATTGCTTTGATCTTTCTTTGACCTTTCATTGTAACAAGCGCTTTCTTAAGTTCTCTTGACTCTTTT
>CAOKRZ010000073.1 GCA_948471335.1 uncultured Christensenella sp.
GTAAAATCGGCTATTATTCAATAAAAAATGACAAAATTCCATTTATGCCTTGTTGTACCATTTAGGGTGGGTATGGGTGGGAAATCAAGGAGTATTTTTTATGAATAATATACCAAACGGCTTAACTGTCATTTATTTTGACGATAAAGACAAAAATATATATGCTAAATTGCCGCCCGATAATGAGCAAGCTAAAAAGCTGTCAAAGCTCGTTTACCGCGAGGCAATGACAGCCATTAGCACCGAAAACAAAACCGATAAGCCGCAAGATTAACTTGCGGCTATTTGCTTGCCGTAAAGCGGGTAATCCGACAACGGTAATTCCACTTGGCAGAATAATTCCGCATTATTCACCTTGAATATTACTATGTTCTTATTTGCAATTATCCGCTTCCCCTGAAAATGCGTGTCATTTTTAGGGCAAGGCTCCCCCTTGAGACTACCAGTTATAAAAAACAGAGAACATCCTCTGTTTTTTTGTTTAAATTTATTACAAAATTTTAGGAATTATGATATAATTAATTCCGAGGTTAATTATGAAAGTTATAGCAATTTACGGAACTGATTGTAATGAAAATACTGCATGGTTTCCATATTTAAAAAATGAACTTTTAAATAAAAACTTAAGCTGTATTATTCCCGAATTACCAACTCCAAAAAATCAAACATATAAAAATTGGTCAACTATTCTTGATAAATACAAGATTGCCAATGATGATATAATAATTGGTTGGTCAACTGGTGCAATTTTTGTTGTAAGGTATTTATTTGAAAATAAAATCAAAATAAACAAGCTGATACTTATTAGCGGATTTAATAATTATATTGGCAACGTTCCAGAAGTAGATAATATAAATAAAGACTTTTTTATGAAAGATTTGTCTAAGGCAAAAAATGTTGCGAAAGAAATAGTTTGTATTAAAAGTGATAACGATCCTTTTATAACTCAAGAAGCTTTAAATGAGTTTGCTGCAAATTTGAATGCGAAAGTCATTAATATAAACAGTGGGGGGGGCATTTTAACATAAGCGCAGGCTACAACACTTTTAAAGAGTTGATTGAATTAATATAGTTGATACTACATTATCATCACGTAAAGGGCATTCACTCCCCTTGAGACTGTCAGTTATAAAAAACAGAGAACCTTCTCTGTTTTTTCAGTTTAATTATTATTTTTTTAATTTTTCTCTTCTTTATTTTTTCTTTTTCCAAAAGGGATAAATAAAATTACTATTCCTACAATAATCTCTACATAATATGGTATCGGTGTAACTTTATTAGGCCTTAGATTGCTACTAAATATCCCAAGCGAATTAAAAGCATCAATATCATTTTTGTTTGCACTAAGTAAGTAGGCATCATGATTGGTTACAATATAAACTCGATAACTATTATCAGACGGCTCTCCAGCAGAAGGCATCCTATAATATTCTACTTTTTTAATACCTGTAATCGTAGATAAAGTTTCTACAACACTTTGATTCCCCATGCTTGTTTTGCTTATTCCCTTGTCAAAACTAAGAATCCGATAGTTAAATAATGCAAATAATGTTATTGCTGAAAGTATAAGTATTTTTAAAAATATTCTCATCCATTGTTCTCCTTAGTATTTTACAACTTTTATTATAATAATAGCGACCTTGTCTGTCAAAGAGTATTTTGTCTGTTTTTGTCGAAAGGAAATAGAGCCATAAATTTTTCACTAATTTAAGTCACTTAAACAAACATCACTAAAAAAATCTAAATCATGCTCGATTTAGATTTTTTTTGTATTAGATAATCACCACTTTCAAAAATTCTTTTTTACCTTTCTTGACAATAAGTTCTTTTATTTGGTCAAAATCAAAAACTTCATTTATATCAGTTTTCTTTTCGTTATTGATTGTGATTCCTCCCTGCTGCATAAGTCGTCTTGCGTCTGACTTTGATTTGATTATTGAAAGTTTTGCCAAAAAGTCAAGAATGTTGATTTGCCCAGAAAGTGAAAGCTCTTGTTTTGGCATGTTTTCACTTACCCCGCCATTTGCAAAAAGGTTTTCGCTTGTCTCTTTGGCTTTAGATGCTTCAGCTTCACCATGCACAAGTTTTGTAACTTCAAAAGCCATAAGCTTCTTCGCTTTGACAATATCTTCTTTGCACATTTTTTTAATTTCTTCAACGTCAATTTTTGTGAAGAAACGCAAAAGCCTTTCAACGTCTTGATCTAGGCAATTTACAAAATGTTGGAAAAATTCAAATGCACTTGTTTTTTCACGCGAAACCCAAAGGGTGCCTTTTTCAGTTTTCCCCATTTTGACGCCATCTGCATTTGTAAGAAGTGGACAAGTAAGCCCCATCATAAGCGGTCTTTGGGTGCCGTCTTTAAAATTCATTTTTCTTGACAATTCCACGCCGCCGCAAATGTTTCCCCATTGGTCAGAACCACCGATCTGCAGCACGCAATCAAATTTATCATTAAGGTGCACAAAATCAAACGATTGCATAAGCATGTAGCCCATTTCCATAAAAGTCAGTCCACCTTGCTTCAAACGATTTTTGTATAAGTCCTTTGAGAGCATTTCGTTGACGTTGAAGTGAGAGCCAACATCTCTTAAAAAATCAATGTATGAGATTGGTTTCAGCCAGTCTGCGTTGTCAACAATGATTGCAGGATTTTCGCCATCAACACGGACAAATCTTTTTATAATCTGGCTTATCTCTCTTGCGTTGCGTGCAACTTCCTCCTTTGAAAGTATTTTTCTCATATCACTTTTATTTGTAGGATCTCCAATCAAAGCGGTTGCGCCACCAACAAGCACAATGCACCTATGCCCGCAATCTTGCAAAATTCTTGCCATTTGCAAACCAAAAAAGTGACCTATATGCAAGTCGTCAGCTGTCGGGTCAATGCCAATATAAAATGTTATTGGTTTTTCTTTTAATATTTTTTTAGTTTCTTCCAAATGTGTGGTTTGAAAAACAAATCCACGGTTTTCCAATTGCTCAAAAGCATTGTTTAAAAATTTCATTTTATTTCTCCTTTTTTATTTTATCATTTTTTGCTTACTTTTCAAATCGATTACAACGCCCTTATGGGCGTAAATTTGCATTTTAAACTTTTTCATAATTCTTTCCCCTTTAATAAAAAATCTGCCATAAGTTTTCACTTGTGACAGATCTTTGAAAATAAAAACTGCCACATAGCGATTTTTGCTATATGACAGATGTTTTTAAATTTTTCATTATTTGCAACACAAAACTTCTACATATAGCTTATCTATTTGTAGCAGTAGTAATATGAGTTGTTTGCAAATAATTTTTTCATATTTTCTCCTAAGATGTTTTTAGTATATGTCTTAATTTTCAAAAAGTCAATACTTTTTCAAAATTATTCCATTTCTTTATTATTCAAAAAAATTGAGAAGGCAAGAAGGGCTTCGGCTGGATAGTAAGTTGCAAGGCAAAGTGTGCCGACGTATGGAAGCCCTGCGAAGATGTTTAGAAGAAGCATAAGGTCTGAGAAGAAGAAAAGTATACTTCCAACCATGATGATAAGATTTTGCCAAGAAAATTCTTTGACAGTGTTTGCAATACCCTTGCCAACCATAAGTGAAATAATGATTGCATAGATAACGCAAACAATCTCCATCATCACTCCGCCAAAGTCAAAGATTGGTGCAAGAGTGATAAACAAAACTGAAGGGATCAAAATCACCGCGCCATAGATAAGGTCTTTCCAGCTGAACTTTTGAAGGAAGCAGTATGCCACAAAGAAGAATATATGTCCGACTGCGAAAAGTGCAGCGCCAACGATAAATTCAACTTCCAAGATTATGTCACCAAGCATTGCAAAAACAAGTCCTGTCAGCATAATCGCTGGAAAACGATAATCTTTGTTTTTGTTAAGAACAAGGTACACAACATTGACTGCGCCCATAAGCACAAAGATTGCGCTTGTAACTGACTTCATCCAAAGTTTGTCATATTGCATATACAAGCTGTCTCCAACCCAAATGAGAAGGACTGCAAGCAAGTTGAAAAACAAAAACGTATTTTTCTTATTAAAAAATTCTTTAACTTTTTCCATTTTTATATCTCCTATTTCAAAAACATTTTGATAAGCTTATGTTTCAATTTTGAGTATGGTTGATAACGCATAGGCAGGTCAAGCCAAGTCTTTTTATT
>CAOKRZ010000074.1 GCA_948471335.1 uncultured Christensenella sp.
ATTCCCCTATATCTCACTATAACAACTGTCTAAAGCGCAGAAACTTGGTGCTAAGCCAAATGAAAAATGACGGGAAAATCACGCCGCAAGAATCACTCACAGCGCAAAGCAAGCCTATCGCGCTCAACCTCAACACTGAAAAAGAAAACAGACTTAATTCTTACAGTCAAGCCGCCATTGATGAAGCAATGAAGATCCTTGATCTTCCAGCAAGACAAATTGCTATGCAAGGCTATAAAATTTATACATATCAAGACAGCATTAAGCAACAAGCGCTTGAAGAGGCTTTTTCAAAAACTCCGACCGAAAACGATCACGCTGGCGTTGTTATTGACAACACAAAGCATGCAGTAACTGCATTTGTTGGCGCAAGTCCATACAAAATTTTGGAAGCGAAAAGACAACCCGGATCGCTTATAAAACCAATTCTTGTCTACGCCCCTGCGCTCAACGAAGACATCATCTATCCAAGCACGCAACTTCTTGATGAGAAAACAGCCATCGCAGGCTACAATCCAAAAAATGTTGGAGAAGTTTATCGCGGTTATGTCAGCGCGCGAGAATCTCTTTCAAAATCGATCAATATCCCAGCAGTTAAAGTGCTTTCGTATGTGGGAATTGAAAAGGCAAAATCTTACGCAGAAGATATGGGCATCTCTTTTGACGAAAGCGATGACTCATACGCGCTCGCCCTTGGCGGAATGACTTACGGGACAAACATTCTTGCTTTAAGTGGCGCGTACTCCACTTTTGCAAACGGAGGAAAATTTTCCGCTCCGAAATTCATCTCATTCATAACTGACCAAAACGATAAGATCGTTTATGTGAATAAGCCTGAAGAAAAAGATGTTTTAAGAGAAGACACGTCTTTCCTTCTTACCGATATGCTTTCAACGTGCGCAAAAGAAGGCACTGCAAGACGTCTTGCAAGCCTAGAGCAAAACCTCGCTTCAAAAACAGGCACTGTTGGAAAGAAAGGCACTCGTCTTAACCTTGACGCGTGGAACATAACCTACTCTAGGGACAACACCTGCGGCATATGGATTGGCAATCTTGATAACACCCCTATTTCATGCGCAGGCGGAAATCAGCCAACAGAGATTGCAAAAAACTTTTTCGCTCAAATTGAAGACGCCTCAAACTTCACACGCCCAGACAGTATTGTTGAAAGAGAGATTGACTTGACTGACGTGGAAGAAAATCACAGAATAACTCTTGCCAACAATTTTACGCCAGAGCGATATAAACAAACAGAGCTGTTTTCCATTTTCAATTTGCCTGAGTCTTCCACAAAATGGGCAAAGCTTGGTAAGCCCGACTTTAAAAGTTCAATTGACGGCAACAGATTAAACTTGACAATCGATTGCAAAAGCTATATAAGTTATGACATCTATAAAGGCTCAATCAAAGAAAATAACAAAGTTTATTCAATTTCTGGCAAAAGCGGAAAACAAACTTTCACGCTGAGCGTGCCAAACGAAAAAGAAAAATTTTATATCGTTTCAAACTATGTCGGTCATGATAAAAATGAAAACATAACCGAGTTTGATGTTGTCAAAACATTCTCTAAAATAGGCAAAGAAAAGTGGTATATTTAATGCCGCTTTTTTTAATTTTGAGTATTGACAACTCACCCCTACTGATGTATAATTAAAGTAACTTAAAATTTGGAATTTAGGTTAATTTAAGGAGGGACAAATGTCAGAAGACAGAATTAAAAAATTGATTGCACAAATTAAAGAAAAATCACAAAGTGAATATCTTCTCAAAGAGGAGTTTAACACAACCCGTTACGGCTTTTTTATGGATGTTTTAGACATAGCGGTAGAAGACACCCAACTTTTCTCTGCAATTTTTGATGAGTTTTATAAAGAGCAAACTGCTGCTTTTATAAAACACTTAGATTGTATGAATGAAAAACAAGTCCATATGATTGCAGATGATGTTATGAATGATCCAAATAAGCAAACTTCTGCAACCATACCTTCGCTTTTATCAAACGAATTTATAAAAGATGGTCGATATGATGTCCTTTTTGCATTGCTTTGCATGAGTAAAAATGTAAACATACAGCAAATTGGAAAATTTATCGATGAAAGAACAACTGATGAAGATTTTAAGTTTGTTTTAGAGTTCGCAAAAAAAGACCGTGACAAAGATTTAGATTATAGAAAAACTGATGTCGATGTTCTATATCTGATAGGACATAAACACGTTGTAGGAATAAAGGTTAACGCCCTTACCGATTTGGCCTGTAAAAATTTAAATTTTTCTGAATTTATGGAATATGCAAATAATGAAAAAGTAATAGGCAAAAACTATAACAAATGTGTTGAAACAGTAAAAATGACAAATTCTGTTGAGAATTTATCTAGCTTGGCAATAAATAGTAAAACAAATAAAGCTCAATTCAATGCGCTTTTAAATTGCATTTGTAAAATTGACCATACAATTACGCAATTTGATTCAATATTGACGCATGCCACCCCTGAATATTTAACTGAAGAGAACATAACAAAAATTGTTGAAAAAATGAAGTCATCTGAATCCGAAGAGGATGTAAAATATGTGATGGAAAATGAAAGAATCACTGGCGAGCACTTTAGCACGATGATTGACACTTATCTCAACCTTTTCAGAAAAGGGAAATTAGAAATATATACCCCTGAAACAATCGACCTTGGAAAATTTGAAGGTGAAAATCTAAGAAAATTTGTGCTTGCGGTAAGCGAAAGCAGATGTCCAGATATGCTCTATAAAATTGCAATATCTGACAAAATAACAGGAGAAAATTATGAGATTTTGCTTGACAGACTTTGCCAGTTAAAAAATTCATATTATCTTAGATACCTTGCAGATAATACAAAAACAACCGACAAAAATTTTGACAAGATTTTCAATATTATTTCAGAATTGGGTGACACAAAATTTTTAGAGCTTGCTTATTCAGATAGAGTTCAAGAACAATATTTCAATCAGATTTTTGATCATTTTATGGACAAAGGTGATGACTTGAGAGACTTTCGTGAACTGGCTAAAAATGAAAAAACAACATATGAGCAATTTTGCAAACTGCTTGAAAAAATGAAAAATTTTGAATTTGATGCGTTTTTGCGTGCAATGAAAGATTTTCTTAAGCATTTTTAGAAATTTCCACCTAAAAATCACCGCAAATATGAAAAAATTATTGAGATGATTGATCATCTTGAAGCAGTTGAAAAAGAAAAAAGCGCAGCAAAAACACCTATTGAAGAACTTGCTGCATATATTGGATGCACTGACGAACTTAAATAAAAAAGCACCTGATTTTCAGGTGTTTTTTTTGTTTGGGAACGCAAGAATAACACGAACTTAATGCGAGTGTTTTCTTATTCTTCTTCAGAAGTTTCTTCAGTTTTGACAAGTCCGCTTTCTGCTTTAACCTTGTCCATGATTTCATTGTAAAGCTCAACATTTTGTTCAAGATAAGCTTTAACGTTCTCTTTACCCTGCCCGATTTTTTCGTCGTTATATGAGAACCAAGAACCTGACTTTTTGATTATGTCAGCGTTAAGCGCAAGGTCAACAAGGCAACCAACTTGACTGATACCCTTTCCGTAAACAATGTCAAATTCAGCGATTCTGAATGGAGGTGCAAGTTTGTTTTTCACAACCTTAACGCGTGTGCGGTTTCCTGTGATGTTTGCACCGTCTTTGATTGTGTCAACTTTTCTTACGTCAAGACGAATTGATGAATAGAACTTAAGTGCCTTTCCGCCTGTTGTTGTTTCAGGAGAGCCAAACATAACCCCAACCTTCTCACGAAGCTGGTTGATGAAGATGACTGTTGTGTTTGATTTATTGATAATACCTGTAAGCTTACGAAGAGCTTGGCTCATCATTCTCGCTTGCAAGCCGAC
>CAOKRZ010000075.1 GCA_948471335.1 uncultured Christensenella sp.
AAAATTGTTTATTTGATTAAATAGAAAGTCACGATCGTGACTTTTTTTGTATTTTAAATTTGTAATTTTCTATAACACAATAAAAAAACAGAGTATCGGTTACTCTGTTTTTTTTGTTAGACTGTGATTTCTGTATCCGCCTTTTTAATTACCTTACGAGTCCCGTCATTGTTGTAAAGCGTATTATAAGTAATCATTAATTGTGTTGTAATTTCTCCAGTGAAGTTTTCGTTACTTATATAATTGTCTTTTAAGTTTTGTGGATTATCCATTTCTGCACCAATGAGATTTCGAATGCGATCAGGAACGTCTTTTGTAAGTTTAGTGCCACAAACTGCAGCTTTGTCAGAAGATATGCTCTTCGCTACAATTGCAACGTAAGTGAGAACAACTGGGAATTTAGTTTCATTCTTAAATAATTTAAGCATTCCTTGTTTAACATTTGGGAGTGTTTTAGATTTTTTAAGGACAGCAACAATATTACCAGTAAAGCTATTTAACTCATTTTGCAATAAAGTAAGAGATTCATTGGTTTTGTTAAGTGCATCAATTCGAGACTTTTGATCTTCTTTATCTTTATTATTTTCTATGGCTGTGTTGTTTTGGTCAATAAGTTTTTGAATTACTTCTTCTCTAACATGTTTGATGAAGATTCTTTGTAATTCTTCAGGAGCTTTGGCAGCTACAGCTGTTCTCTTTGGCTTTTTAGCTGTTGTATCTGCTGTTGCACCTGGTTTTGTTGCAGTTTCAGTAACAACTGTTAATTTGATATCAATTTGTGTTTTTCCATTTTTAACAAGAACTTCATTCACTGCATTGAGTACATCACGGAAAAGCTCTTTAGTCTCATCACTGACTGAAACTGCTTTGAGAATTGTTTCACTCATATTCGCTTTTTTGTCTTCATCAGAAACAAGATAATACTGTGCAAGTGCAACACGAAGCCATTCAGCCATTTCTTTGCGTTCTTCAGCAATGCCAGTTAAATCAGCTTGAGCAAATAATTTGTCATTTTCTGCTTTAGTTGCTACTGCTTCCATCATCTTATCTGTTGCTTCGTCAACTTGTTGATAAATAGAACTGAGGTCGGTTTTTAAAGCGCCTGTAGTTGAGAGGTCGTAAACGATATCTCCCAAGCTTTGAACAATTTCAGTTTGTTTTTCAGCATCATATGAATTGTCTTTTTTAAGAAGCATCATTGTTGCAAGGAAAGTTTTATATGAGTTGACAATATGGTTTGAATCATCAAAATTGTTTTTCATCATTTGGCAAAGTGCGAAAAGGTTGTTGTTGCTTTTATCACCGTTTTTAATATTGTTCAAAACCACGCCAAGATTTTCAAGAGTTTCCACATTGATGTCAGCTGGAACGGTAGTATTTTCATTGAAGAGGAGTGTTTCTTTTCCGTCGATAAATGCTCTAGGAATATACATGTCATTTTGTGAAATTGGTGTTTTGATTGCATCATTAGCATTTTCTACAAGCACAGAAGAGTTAAAGTGTTCACAAATCCAAGTTTTCTTAATTAATTCATCTGCTCCTATTGATTTTACTTTTTGATTCAATTGTTCCATGTCAAGTGCACTAACAGATTTTGCAATCTTGCCACCGATGTCAGAACTGCTGATCATTGTGTATACAACACTTGTCATAAGTGAAACGATTTTGTCTGCTGTTTTGTGTTCTGCTTCGCTGCTCGCAGCAGATTTAACACTAAGGCAGTAAGAAGTGATTGTTGGAATGATATCGTCGTAACCATTTATTTTTTCAATGCTTACAGGATAAGAGATTCCTTCCACTTTTTGTGCTTCATTAATAACATTTTCAACAAATTCTTTCAAATCGTTGTTAAAGACTCTTTCTTTACGAGCTTTGAAGTCAACCCTAGATTCTTTTTTTGCGCGTGGAAGTTTCTTTTGAGTATATACTACATTGTTAAACTCACTGTTGATAATTCCTCTAAGAGTTCCTTCAGATGCAACTCCAGATTCTTTGTTTCGATCAACTGCATGAACTGCAAGAATTTTAGTAAAATCTGGAGAAACAAGTGTTGAAAGAATAGTGTTGGGTTTGATATCTTTAAAGTATGTTTCTCTTACATATTCACTAATATTTGTTGTTGTCGACGCTGACAATGCGTTCAAAAACTCTTCGATATAAGGCTTATCATCAATTTCTGTAACTGTAGGCTTAGCAGCAGCCACATCTTCTTCTGTAGATACAGCAACAATAGGTTCTGGCTTTGCTTCAGGTTCTGTAGCATCAGCAGGTTCTACAACGGTTTCAGCAACTGACTCTTCAGGTACAGACTCTTCGACAGGCGTTCCTTCAGCAGCGGCAATTTCTTCAACTGGTTTTGCAGTTACTTCGCCTTCTTTTTTCTCAGTTGATTCTTCGGCAGGTACAAGCACGGCTCCAACAGCCAAGGCTGCTTCGTCGGCCTCTGTACCAGCAACAGTTGCGGGTTTTTTAGCATCGCCTAAAATCTTAACCATAGGTTCAGCGCCACCTGCGGCTATCTTGACTGCAGTCGATGTCTCATCTTCCTCTTTAACAATAACAATTGGATCACCATCTTTCTTTCCCATAGATTTTTCCTCCTATCAATCATTATTTTGACTTCTATATTTTATCACACATTTTTCAACATTTCAAGGGGTAAATTTAAAAAAGTTTGTGTTTTTAGGGCGGAATTTCGCATTTTCTTCTGTTGCCAGGACGTTTGTAGGCTTTTTTTGAGTGCTGAAGCTTTGCTTTAAAGCTATTTCAGCCTGAAAATTACGCCTGGTTTTTGAGATGCAACATCGATTTTGAAGTCTGTTCCTTCAAAAAAACCGTGCTGTGAAAGCGCTTTGCAAATTTCTTCATAAGCAAGATCTGGAGTGTTGTTTTCTTCGCTTAAATGCGAAAGCACGATTTGCCTTGTTCCGCTTTGAATAAGACGCTCAATTGCATTTGCAGAATCATTATTTGAGAGGTGTCCATTTGGGCCGTCAATTCTTCGTTTAAGCGAAAGGGGGTATTTTGTGCTGCTATACAATTTTTGTTTGTTATAGTTCGCTTCGATATACACAAGCTGACTGCCTTTCACGCTTTCAAAAATTCTGTCGTTTGTATGTCCAAGATCAGTGAGAAGAGAAACTTTTTGGCTTCCTTTTTCAATACTGAAACCAAAGCACTTTACGTCATGAGGAACCTCTACCGGACGGACAATAAGTTCTTTAAATTCGAAGTCGCCTTTGAATAGTTTTTTATTTTCGTCTTTAACATTTTTAAGTTGGTCATTAAGACCAATCCAAACATCGCTGTGTGCGAAGATTGGCTTATTGTATTTCTTTGAAAAGACATCAATACCTTTTATGTGGTCACTGTGTTCATGTGTGACCAAAATTCCATCAATTTCATCAGGAGTGACTTCAAGAAGGGAAAGTCTTTTGACAGATTCTTGGCACGACAAACCCATATCCACCAAGATTTTTGTCTTGCCGTCTTCAATGTATGTAAGGTTGCCTTTGCTGCCTGAAGCTAAATTGATCACTCGCATGGCTCTATTATATCACATTGTTTTTGAAAATTAAAGTGTAAAAAAGAAAAAAGAGAGCATTTTGCTCTCAAAATTTCTATTTGTTTTTATCTTCCATAATCTTTGCAAGTTTTTCAAATTCTGCGTTGATATCAAGTCTTGGGAACAAGATTGCGATAGGCTCAATCACGGCATCTTCTTTTATGCAAGCAAAGTTGTCAAGGTCTGCAAAGTTTGCGTCTTCTGAAATTCCAAATGCCGTAAGCACTTTGTTTGAACACTCTGGAAGGAATGGCTGAAGAAGTGATGTGCCAATTCTGATCGCTTCAAGAAGATTTGTCATGATGACGGCAAGCCTATCTTTTTTC
>CAOKRZ010000076.1 GCA_948471335.1 uncultured Christensenella sp.
TCGAACTTCTTCCAAGGCAATTTCACGAAGAGTAAAGTCATAATCACAAATCACAAACTTTAAATCATTAACTCTTTTTGCTTTTACAAGTTTTCGTTCCTTGAGTTTTTCTATGTAACCGTCACTTCCATAAATTGACTTGCCGTCTACAGTGTATTCTTTTTCAAAAACGCTGAAGTGCATCCCATTGTTTTCTTTGCCACAAGTGACCACGTCACCCACTTTATACTTGGTGGAATTTGAAGTGTGATACATGATTTTGTCCTTTATTTCAAAGTATCCTGTTTTTGGCATTTTTTGACTCCTGTGCTATAATTTCCGTTCTTTGCTTCATTTTTTTTCATTTTATCATAAAAAACTAAAATAGCCAAACAAAGTCGGCTATTTTAATTTTTTTTTGAAATATGGATAATAGAATTTGAAAAAATTGCAATAAGAAACTTTATGCTGGCAAGCTGCTTGGGTTCATCAATCTATAGATCAAGACTTGTTTATAAAGTGCATCCCAAATCAAATTTGATTTCCCGATAATCTCAGGTTTATCTCCAGCGATTGATTTTGAATTATCAAGAATGATATTGACAAGTGAAGTTTTCATTTTGTTCCACACTTCGAATGGGTCAAATCCTTTAGCCCAAGTGATCTCCCCTGTTTCTTCGTTGACATCAATAAGTGCTCTAAACGCACCTATGCAAGGATAAATTATTCCTCTTGGAACGGTGTATTTCAGCGGTCTATTAGAGAACAAGGAAATTTTGGTTACGGCGTCGTTATTCAAATTCGCATATTTCTTTGAACCATACTTGCGATTGATCTCTTTTGAAACATCAGGAAATTCAATCTCGATTGTATCCCACAATTGAATTATGTCTTTTATTATCTTGCTCATATTAGCGATAGTGTTATTTCGTTGATTAATTTTTTCCTCTTCTGACAAATTTGCATCAACAGAATTTAAAAACTTTCTTAAGCTTACTTCTTTTCCTGAATAGGATTGAATTGGATGAACTGCCTTCATTGGGTCATAAAGCTTTGGATTGAACATATTTGTAATCGCGATAATTTCTTTAATGTCAATGATATTGTTTCTGATTTCCTCATCATATCTATGCTCGTTTTGTTTGAAACGCACACGTCTGATATAGTTATCTTTCCCAATTCGATGATCTTTCAAAATGTCTTTAAAGCAATCAAATGACCCTTTAAGTTCTTCAAGTGAAGAGTCATCAACTGCAACAGATGTGTTTCTTGCTTCAGCCAAACTTTCAATCATGTCAAAATTGTCAATAAATTCAAGGTTGACATATTTTTCCAAACCTTCAATCCCCTCTCTATTTTGGCAAATAATTTTAAAAGTGTGACCGCCGTCAATAATTCCATGTTTCTCGGGATCGCTTAAAACAATGTCAACGAAATCTGTTTTATTGCTGAAAGTGATTTTTTCAACAGAAATCAAAAGTCCTCGATTAAGCAAATGGAAATTTTCATTTCCCGCGTCAAGCAAAGATTGTTTGATGCTTTTTGAAACCTCCGTACCAAGGTTTTGTTCTCTTGGATTGACATCCATCCATTCTTCCAGTTCCTCTGGAATATCTTTGGCATTTACGAAGCATTGATATTTCGCAGCTTCTGCCCTTTCGTCATAAGGGTTTGCAAACCTCTTAAACGATTTTACTGGAAAGGACATAAACACCTTTCCGTCCTCTTTTGATATTGTAACCATAGTCCAATACCTCCTTAAAAAAAATTAGGTTTCCTAATAAAAATATCGCCCTATTTGGCGATATAGAAAAAAGAGGCATATTTATCATTTCAATGCGTTAATTCTATATCTAGAATAGATAATAGATCTATTTAATAGCTTCAAAGCGAAACTATAAACGAAACCTTAACTATTAAATATCACATTAACGCGAAAAAAGTCAAATAAATTTCATTATTTGAATTATTTATCTTCTTTTTTATTTTTTTCAGCCTCTTGCATTGCAGATTCTCCACCCAAAAGGTGATTTATTCCCGCAACGTCATCAACTGGAATACTGAACGAGATGCCCTTGCCTTCTTTATTTAAGTTTGCTCCATCAACGATTGCATGGATAACTTTCCCCTTGTCTTCCTTCTTTACAAGAGTGAGCACCATTTCTTTTTCTGGTTGAATTGAAACACCCAAAATGCTTTCTTTCTCATGAACACCAGTTCCACGGCCATTTATGATTGTTCCACCACTTGCCCCTGCATTACGCGCAGCTTCAACCACAAAGTCAGAGTATCCACGGTTTATGATTGTGACAATAAGTTCAAACTTAATCTTACTGTCAATGACTTTCATTTTGCTAGGTTTAGTTTTTGTTACTTTTTTCTGCTTTTCCGTTTTTACTTTCGGCGCATTCTTTTTCGCTATTGTCAGTTTCATCATTTCTCCTCCATAATCCTAAAATATTGCTGCTCAGTGCAGTTATTGGCAACGTAAGAACAAGTCCTTTATTTTTTTTGTCAAGTTCTAAAGTTTCTTTCAGTTCAAACATTATCTCTTTTGCCCTGTCACTTTCAACAAAAGTTGAAACAAGCGTTTTGTTTTCAATGCCAAACCCAAAGAAATCAGATATATTTGAAGGCGCAGTTCCTTTAGCAACAGAAACTACACTTCGAGAAATATCATAGTTTTTAAGCACTGCCAAAATTTTATCTTCATAAGTTTTGCCTTCATTGACTACAACAATCAAGGCTTTATATGGGCAATAATTCTTTTTCTTCATCACTCCTCCTTAATAGTCATACTCAATAACAGTTATTTCTTCTGAAGAATCGGGCACATAAAGCAATTTTGTTCTTTTCTGCTTTGTTGCCTTTGCAATCGCACCCAGAATTTGAATAACAAGGATTGGCGTGGTCGCAATAAGTGCAACAGTTCCAAACGCGCCCGTCATAACATCTCCGCCAGAAGCAATCGTTATTCCGCTGACAAGCGGAAGCAAAAACGTTGCACTCATCGGCCCAGAAGCAATCCCGCCCGCATCAAAAGCCACCGCTGTAAACAGCCTTGAATTATAAAAAGACAGAATAAGACTGATGACGAACATAGGAAGAATAAAATATATAATATTGATCGAAAAGACACTTTTCAAAACAGCAAGCGTCAAACTTATTGCGACGCCTATTGATAAGCTTATTTTCAAAACTCTTCTTGAAATAGTGTTCCCTGAAATGTCTGAAACTTGCTTTGTCAAAACATGCACCGCAGGCTCTGCCAAAACAACAACAAACCCAAGGATCATCGCAATTGGATATATAATCCACGAGAAATTTGACGATGCGAGTTTTTCTCCAATGAGATAACCAAGTTCAGAGAATCCAACGTTCACACCCGTCATGAAGATGACAACACCAAAATATGTATAAAGAAGCCCAATCAAAATCTTGATAATTTGAGACTTTGGAAGCTTCATCATTGTAAACTGAAATAAAAAGAAAACCGCAATGATTGGAAGCATCACAAGCGCCACTTCTTTAAGTGAGCCTAAAAGTGCAGAGCCATATTCTCCTGCGATTGCCCCATAGCTTGAGTTTATATTTGTCACCGAATCAGTGACTGAAATATTTTTTGTAAATAAGCCCATAAGAAGAACTGAAAGCACAGGTCCAATCGAGCAAATTGCAACAAGCCCAAAGCTGTCCTCTTCAGAGCTTCCTCCACTTCTTACAGCAGACATACCAAGGCAGAAACTCATGATAAATGGCACTGA
>CAOKRZ010000077.1 GCA_948471335.1 uncultured Christensenella sp.
GAGCTGAAAGCAAGAATCGCCATATTTGTTTGAGAATGTTCCATGTGCGCCACTCTTTCTTGCCTCTTCAAGAGTCATAACTTCACACTTAACATCAATTTCTTTTGAGATTGCATCATTGACGAAATCTTCAAGAGTTTTGATTTCTTCCGCAGTCATTTTGTGGTCAAGGTTGAAGTCAAAGCGAAGACGCTCTGGTGTGATATTTGAACCTTTTTGAACAACATCTTTGCCAAACATTTTCTGAAGCCCTGCAAGCATAAGGTGTGTTGCTGTATGAAGACGCGCTGATTGTTTTGAAGTGTCAGCTAGTCCACCCTTAAACATTCCAGCCGCCGCCTGACGAGATTTTTCTTGATGCTCTTTAAACATCTCTTCAAAACCTTTCTTATCAACAGTATAGCCCTTTTCTTTGGCAAGCTCTTCAGTCAGCTCTACTGGGAAGCCGAAAGTGTCATAAAGTCTGAATGCTGCTTTGCCGCTTATAACATTCTCAACTTTTTCACCCTTAAGCGCTGCAAACTCTTTGTGTTTCTCAATGCCTTTAAGCACCTTTTCAAACTCACGATGTCCGTCTTCAATTGCTTTAGAGAATTTGTCAACTTCTTTTTTAAGTTCTTCTTTGATCTTAGCTCCATTTGCTTTGATGTCTTCATAGTCAATTCCATATTCTTCAATATAGATGTTTGCTATCTCTTCAAAATATTTGCAGTCAAGACCAATGTTTCTTGCGCAGTTGACAGCGCGACGAATAAATCTTCTAAGCACATAGCCTTGTCCTACATTTGAAGGAGCAACCCCTCTTTCATCACCAAGCACGAAAGATGCTGAACGAAGGTGGTCTGTTATAATTCTATACGCCCTTGTTGCGCTTTCGCTTTCTTCATATTTAACTTTTGCTTTAGAGCCAATAAAGTCAATTACGCGCTTTAAGCAACCTGAGTCATAAACGCTTTTTTGTCCGTTGAGAACGGCAACTGTTCGCTCTAAGCCCATGCCTGTGTCAATGTTTGGTCTTTCAAGCTTAACCGCTTTCTCTCTTGCGTTTTTAACAAAGTATTGCATGAATACATCGTTCCAAATCTCAAGATATTTGCCACAGTCGCAAGCTGGAGAGCAATCCTTGCCGCAAGGCTCTTTGCCTGTGTCATAGAACATTTCCGTGTCTGGTCCGCAAGGTCCAACCCCGCCGCCAAGCGCCCACCAATTGTTTTCTTTTGGAAGGAAAAACACTTTATCAATCCCCGCATCTTTCCAAGCTTTGAAAGCCACTTCATCACGAGGCGCTGTTTCGTCACCTTCAAAAACTGAAACGGCAAGCCTTTCTTTAGGAATACCCAAATATTCCTTACTTGTCAAAAACTCATAAGAAAGTTTGATCATCTCTTCTTTTGGGCAAGAACCAAGATACCAGTTTCCAAGCATTTCAAAAAAAGTAAGGTGGCTGTTGTCGCCTACGTCGTCGATGTCGCCTGTTCTTATGCATCTTTGCACGTCAAAAATTTTATTCCCTGCTGGATGAGCTTCACCAAGAAGATATGGCACAAGTGGATGCATGCCTGCTGTTGTGAAAAGCACTGTTGGATCATTTTCAGGAATGATTGAATATCCTGCCACTCTTTTAAAACCATGTTTTTCAAAAAATTTAAACCAAAGCTGTTTAAGTTGTCTATCTGTTGTCATTTCTTTCTCCATTTTGTTTAATTCTATCACTTTTCTTTGCGTTTTGCAAATAATTTTAATATTTGGTGTATTTCAAATATAGTCCGCCTGCTGGCATTGTCACACCCGCTTTTGAGCGGTCACCATATTCAATCGCTTCCTTCACGCTTTCTAAGCTAAGCTTGCCTCTTCCCACATCAACAAGCGTGCCAACGATAATCCTGACCATGTTGTAAAGAAATCCACTTCCTTCAACGTCAAAATAGTATTTATCATCTTCTTTTATAATCTTGATTGAGTAAACTGTTCTGACAAAATCATTTGTGCAAGTGGCTGAAGAGCAAAAGCCTTGAAAGTCGTGTTTTCCTTCGATAAGCGAAGCAGCTTCAAGCATTTTTTCTTCGTCAAGAGGATATTTCACAAAGCCCATCCTGCTTGCAAGAAAAGGATCTTTCTCTTTGCCTGTGTAGACAATATATCGATAACACTTTTTCTTGATTGAAAACCTTGCATGAAAGTTTTCGTCAACCTCTTTCACATTTGTCACTGCAATGTCGCCTGGAAGAAGGCTGTTTAAAACATCTGCAAGTTTTGAAAGAGGGATGTTCACTGGAAGGTCAAAATGCGCAGTCTGGGCAAGAGCATGCACGCCTGCATCAGTTCTTCCACTGCCATAAACTTCGCAGTGAGTTCCCGCAAGGATCTCAATGGCTTTTTCAAGCTCTCCTTGCACCGTTCTCACATCATCCGCTTGCTTTTGCCAACCGAAAAAATTTGCCCCGTCATATGAAATTGTCAAAAGAATTCTTTTCATATGCCTATTATATAAAATCTATCAACTTTTTTCAAGCAAAACGCACTTTGATTTGACTAAAAAAACAAAAAAATATATACTAGAAAAGAATATTAAATATCGAGGTTTATATGAAAAAAATAATTTGTGACGCAGGCAAAATTGTTGGCGAAGTGGCTTACAAGTTCAGTCAGGTCATTCCAATCTTCCCTATCACTCCTTCAACGCCTATGGCAGAAATGGCAACTGCCTTAAGCGCAAAAGGGAAAAAGAATATTTTGGGCGAAGAGGTCAAAACAATTGAAATGCAATCAGAAGCTGGCGTCAGCGGTGTTATGCACGGCGCACTTCTTTCAGGCGCAACCTCTTGCACGTTCACAGCAAGTCAAGGCCTTTTACTTATGATTCCAAATATGTTCAAAATGGCTGGAGAAAACTTACCTGCTGTAATGCATGTTACTGCAAGAAGCGTTGCAACTCATGCGCTTAATATTTTCTGTGACCATTCTGATGTTATGGCGACAAGAATGACAGGTTTTAACATGCTTGTTTCAAATTCAACACAAGAAGCGCAGGATATGGCATTCATTTCTCACGCGCTTGCCCTTTCAGGCGGCGGAGCGACTATGCACATTTTTGACGGCTTCCGCACTTCTCATGAAATCCAAAAGATAACCCCTCTTGACGAAGAGATCTACACACCTTTTATTGACAAGATCAAAGAAAACAACAAAAAATACGCAAACGACAACAATCAATATGGCACAGCGCAAAATCCAGACGTTTTCTTCCAAGGCAGAGAGAACACAACGGCACGCCACTTAAATGGACTTAAAGAAAAAATTTCAGCTCAATTTGCATATTTTGCTGAAAAAACAGGCAGAAAGTATAACTTTTTTGAATATTATGGCGATAAAAACGCTGAAAATGTGATAGTTTCAATGGGCTCTTCTTGCAGCGCTATTGAAGAATATATTGACAACAATCCAGTTCAAAAAATCGGACTTATCAAAGTGAGAGTGTTCAGACCTTTCTATGCTGAAGAATTTTTGAAAGCACTTCCTTCTTCTTGCAAAAAACTTTGCGTGCTTGAGCGCGTCAAAGAAGTTGGCACACTTAACCCACTCACTCTTGACGTAATCGCATCCCTCCAAAGCAGAAAAGACATAAAAGTGATAAGCGGTCGTTATGGTCTTGGCGGGAAAGATTTCACTCCTTCTTGCATCCATGCCGTTTACGAGAACATGAAAGGCAAAATGATT
>CAOKRZ010000078.1 GCA_948471335.1 uncultured Christensenella sp.
TGCTTTCTTTTCGCCGTTATATGCTTTAACAACATTGTGTGCTGAATAAATTTCCTCAACGTGACCATTAAGTTGACCAAGACTTTTTTGCTGCGCTGAGTAATATTTTTGATTGAATTTCACAATCAACAGCATAACTCCGAAAGCGAGAGGAATTTCAATAAGGGCAATAAGAGTCAGCTCCCAGCTTATTGTGAACATCAAGATTGGAATTGCGATAATCATTGTGAAGCTTGAAATGAGGCTGGTGATAGAGCCGTTAAGTCCTCGTCCAACTGTGTCAACATCGTTTGATACTCTTGAAATAACGTCACCATAACTTGTTTTGTCAAAGTAGCGAAGTGGAAGGGTGTTAATCTTCTTTGAAATTCTGCTTCGCAAATTTTTTGTTATCGTCGTCGATACTTTTGACATCATAAATCCTTGGAAATATGATAAAATTGCTGAAATTAAGTATAAAAGAACCAAAAGAAGGGCTATATTATTGATCTTTTCCATTGAAAATTCATTTGCGTCTCCTAAAATGTGAAGCATTTTGTTTAATATTCTTGGCCCAACAATTGAAAGAACTGTTGATATAATGGCAAATATAACGCCAATGATAACCAGCCATTTGACAGGCTGTATTGTGCGTAAAATTGTTTTGAGCGAGCCTTTTTTATTTCGAGCAGGCTGAGTTGTATTTAATTTTTTCTTTTTCATACTAGCTCCTCCTGTGAAAGTTGTGAAAGGGCAATTTCTTTGTAGACCTCACAATTCTTTAAAAGCTGTTTGTGTTTTCCCATTCCAACAACTTCGCCTTCATTTAAGACGATGATAAGGTCGGCATTCATGATTGTCCCAATTCTTTGTGCAACAATGAGCTTTGTTGCATCTTTTGTCGCTTTGTTAAGGCGCGCTCTAAGCACTTTATCTGTTTTGTAATCTAGGGCAGAAAATGAATCGTCAAAAATGAAAACTTCAGGATTTCTTACAATCGCTCTTGCAATTTGAAGCCTTTGTTTTTGTCCGCCTGAGACGTTTGTTCCGCCTTGAGCAATTTGATATTCAAGCCCTCCATCTAAGTTGTAAACGAAATCAGCTTGCGCAATTTTGAGTGCTTTTTCAATATCTTCATCGTTTGCATTTTCGTTGCCATAACGAATGTTCTCTTTCACGCTTCCACGGAAAAGCACGCCGCGTTGTGGAACGTATCCGATTTTTTCATGAAGAAGGTTTTGTTTATAGTCTTTGACATTGACACCGTTAAGATAAACCGCGCCATCAGTGCAATCATAAAAACGAGGAAGAAGATTTATAAGTGTGCTTTTTCCGCTTCCTGTTGAACCTATAAAAGCAATTGTTTGACCTTTTTTCGCTTTGAAAGAAACGTTTTTAAGCACATATTCTTCAGAGTCAGGATATTTGAATGAAACATTGTTAAAAACTACGCTGCCTTTTTCTTCCTCGATTATATTTCCATTTCCATCAAGAAGTGAAGATTTTGTTTCAAGGATTTCATTTATTCTTTTTGCGCAAACAATTCCTCTTGGGATGAACATGAAAAGCATTGAAAGGCTTAAGAACCCAAAAATAATCATCATTGAATATTGAGTGAATTCAGGAATGAAAGTGATTGCAGAATAGTCGCTTCCATAAATGTACGCAGTCAGCCAATAGATCGCAAGTGTTGTTCCCGACATAAGAAGCATCATAATTGGATCTAGAATTGCCATAACTCTTTGCACAAAGCGCTCAGTTCTTGTAAGGTCTTCATTTACTTTTTCAAACTTTTCTTCCTGCAATTTTTCTGCAGAGTTTGCTCTGACAACTTTAAGTCCCGTCAGGTTTTCACGAGTGACAAGGTTGATATTGTCGATCTTTTTCTGAATTTTTTTGAATTTTGGAACTGCAATTAAGAAAACAACAAAAATAGAGATAATCAAAAATGCAACAGATACAACATTGACAATTGATAAATTAGTTGAAATTTTGACAACTTTTACGATTGCGATCACTGCTGTGATAGGGGCGGTGATTCCAAGGTTTAAAGTCATAATCAAAACTTGTTGAAGCTGAGTGAAGTCGTTTGTTGAACGTGTGATTAGTGATGCGATAGAGAATTTATTGATTTCGTTCATTGAAAAATCATTGACTTTGTTAAAAACATGCCCACGCACTCTTGCCATAAGGTTTGTGATTATAAAAGCAGTCAAATAACTTACAACAATTGTGCATATGAGAATGCCTGCAACATAGCCAAGCATTTCAAGTGACAAGAAAAGGATTTTTTTGAAACTTTGAGTAGCTGCGGCTTGTGGCACTTCGTTTAATATCTCTGTAAGCGTTTCAGGAACTGCAAGATTGCAAAACACCTGTCCAACGAGAAGAAGGGCGATTACTGCAAAAATAAGCCATTCATACCATTTTAAATATTTAAATTGTTTGATCATTTTTTAACCTTGCATTTATATTTTTTTGCATTCTCAAGCATTTTAAAGGCTGTTCTATGAGTTATTTCAAGTTCTTCATCAGTTATATCGTTAGTTATTATTTTAAGCCACTTTTTGCTTGCAAGTTCAACCTTTTTTGCCAAAAGTTCTCCTTTTTCAGTCAGACATAACTCCTGATTTCTCATAACCGCTGGCTCAACAGCTTTTATAAGTTTGCTTTCAAAAAGTTGAGTTATAATTCTGTTTGTGTGGGCTTTGTCGCACTGGGCTATGCTTGAAAGCTCTTTTTGCGACAAGGAGTTATGTTTATTGAGCATCATTAAATAAAAAACTTGTGCGCTTGTTATGTTTTCATCTTTCAAAACATCATTAAAATAGCTGTGAGAAGCTTTTTTGATGTCATGCATAAGATCTGGCAGAAATTTATCACTTGAAATACTCATTTTTTCCTCCTAAAAATTTACACAGGGGAATTATATGCAAAAAGAGGTTGACAAGTCAACTAATATTTCAAAAAAGTTTAATTTTTTTGCAACTTTCATTTTTTTCAAAAAAGTTGAATATTTGTTTGCACTTGTTTCATTTATTGTGGTATATTATTGTAAAAAGTAGGAGGGAAGGTATGTGCAAAGGTTTCAGAAAAAAAGAAAAAGTTATTGATCCAATTATTCATGACGAAGAAGCCAATTTCACGCTGTCAAACGGTGTGCATATTTTGAATAAATGCGAAAATGTGACTCTTACAGGCAGTGCAATTGTGCTTGAAAGCTTTAATTGCTCTTTCAAAGAAATTTCTGGGAAAGCACGTATTCAAATGATTGAAAATGGCGTGATTGATCGCGTTGTCGGCAAAGCAAAAATCGGGCTTTTCAAAAGCGGAAAGATCACTGAAGTTGGCGGAAAAAGCTCAATCACCACAATCAATGATTGCACGATTGATTATGTCAAAGATCATGCAATGATTGGCACAATGAACGGGGGATTTATCCGTTTTGTTGATGGCAAAGCAGAGCTTGCAACCATGACTGAAGGAAAGGTTATGTTTGTGAGGAATAAAGCAAGAATTGTCACCATGATCACAGGCGCAATCACAGGCATTCTTGACAATGCAAAACTTGTAAGCATGCTCAGCGGAGAAATCACTTATCTTCTTAATGATTCAAAACTTGGCACAATGAACAATGGTCACATCAATCTTTTTGCTGATAACAGTGAAGTATCAACATTCAATAAAGGCACAATTGACGAAATGCTTG
>CAOKRZ010000079.1 GCA_948471335.1 uncultured Christensenella sp.
ATGAAGATCGATATAAAAAAGTTCATAAAGAGACAGGGCTTGCATGGGCAGGAGAAAGGCCAAGCCCAATTCTGAAAAAACTTTTAAAGAAGCATCATGCAAATAAAGATTCTTCAATTTTGGAAATCGGTTGTGGCGAAGGACAAAATGCGATTTACCTCATGTCAAATGGCTTCAATTTTGAAGCAAGCGATGTGTCTAAAGAAGCAATCAAATGGTGCAAGAAGCAAGCAAAAGAGATGAAGCTTGATGGCAAAAAGTTTTTTGTTTTGGATGCGCTTGACAACAATTTAAAAAAGAAATACGACTTTATTTATTCAGTTGCAGTTCTGCACATGCTTGTAGGTGACGAGGAGAGAAACAAGTTCTTGACCTTTGTTAGAGATCACCTGAATGAAAAAGGGAAAGCCTTTATTATTGTTATGGGAAATGGCATTGTCACTCGCAACACTGGCACAGAAGAAGCATTTGAACTTGCAGAAAAGGCTTTTGGGGATTCAACCATTCAGGTCGCTGCAACCTCTTGCAGAATTGTCACTTGGGAAGAATATTTGGCAGAGCTTGACCGCGCAGGGCTTAACGTAATTGACCACTATATTGACGACACCGTTTCTGGGTTTGAGCAATCTAAGGTTATGGTTGCAGAAGTTGAAATCAAGAAAAATTAAAATTTCTATTAAACAAGGAGAAAAATATGAAAAATTATGATAAAACACCATCATTTTATAATAGCGAAGAAGTTTTCAATAACTTTTTGCGTTCGACAAGTTATTACACGGGCATTCAAGAGTGTCTTATAAACATTGTGAATTTGACAAAGCCAAAAAAGATCGTTGAGCTTGGAAGTGCGACTGGCGCGTCAACATTCCTTCTTGCAGAGAGATATAGCGGGAGGGGGATTTCGATAGTTGGTTATGACTTTAGAGAAAATATCGTTGAGGAAGCGAGAAGACTGAACAAATTTAAGAATGTGAGTTTCGCTTGCAAGGATATGGTAGAATTTGCTAAAGAGCCAACTGATGCCGATTTTGTTTTTATGCTTTATTCTTTCCACCACATTGTCGATCCACTTGAAAACAAAATTCAATTTTTGAAAAATCTTTATAAAAACATGAAGAAAGGCGCGTATGTTTGTGTTTTGGAAACTTTTATTCCAGAAAATGTGAAACTTAGCGATAAAGAAAAAATTAAAGAGTTTTGGAAGCTTCGCTCAGAAGAAGCCTACGCTTCAACATTTTGGGCTGCGTTAAAGTACAAAGATCTGACAAAAGAAAACATCAAAACAGCTGAAAAGATTGCTTCTTTCAGTGAGAAAAATGAGCATACATGCGGACCTCTTGTTGCGAAGAGAGAAAATGAATATCTCGTTCAAAGAAGCTGGTTGAAGGAAAAGGGAAAGAAAGCTGGGTTTAAGGTGCTTCTTGACCAGCCTATCAATGCAATCGGAGAAGGAGTTGTGCTTTTGCAAAAATAATTTTTAGGGCTATAATTTTGAAATTTTACGGAGAGAAATATGAAACCTGCAGATATTATTAAGTTTTTGGAGCAAGAAAAATTTAAAACAATTGATGAGGAGTATTCTTCTTTTGATTTTTATGAAAAGCAGAAAGCTGAGCTTCAAGAGGCGGGTATAAAACAAATTTCTCTTAAAAGTTTTATTGAGTCTATCAAGAAATCGAAGAATTATAGTCTATTGAAAAAGAATCTTGATAAACTGAAATGTGAGTTTTTGTATACAAGTGACACGCATGGGATAAGCCATAATTTAAGGACGACATTGTTTGGATTTTTCATATCAGAAAAGCTTGGGCTTGATGAAAAAGACTTGCAATTTGTTTTATATGGCACGCTTTATCATGATATTGGCAGGCGTAATGACCACGAAGATGCTGCACATGGCGCACTTGGCGCTGCTAAGCTTGATCAGCTGGAGTTGCCGCTTGATGAAGATGAGACAAAGATTTTGAAATGTGCAATCACTGGGCATAGTCTTGATGATAAAGATTATGAAAAAGTCGAACAAAAATACAACGCCAAAGATAAAAAGCGTTGTAAGCTTATCTATCAAATTCTCAAAGATTCTGACGGGCTTGACAGGGTAAGGCTTAAATATCCTTATGTTGGTATGAAATTTTTGCGAACGGAAATTTCAAAACAAATCATTTTGGCTGCTTATGAACTCGAGTATAATTTTCATGTATAAAAATAAAGATAAAGAAGGTATAAAAAACACGGAAAGATCCGTGTTTTTCTTTTTTTAACCCAATTGAATGATGGAAAGGTTTGCACCAGCTCCAGCTTGCAAAACTGCTGCAGCAACAAGGCCAAACAATTGAAGTGATATTGTTGAGCCTGCTGTCAAGTTCACGATAACGCTGTTATTGAAGCTTGAAATGGTAAGCAGTGGTTGGATTGTTGAAGGGGTATAAGCTGTTCCATTGATTAGGATTCGTGTACCTGCGGCAATGCCTGCAGTTAAGTGAAGCTCATAATTGATTTGATATTTTCCTGCAGTTGCAACAGTGAACACAGTGTTTGTTCCGTCAACTGTTATACCAGCAGGTAAAATTTGGTTGCTTGGAAGTGGAACATTTGTTCCGTCTAAAACGACTGCTATTGTTGGTGAAGTTGTGTTTGCGGCAAAAGCAGAGTTCGCGGTAAGTGAAGCGCCAGTCGCACCCGTAGCGCCGGTTGCCCCAGTAGGTCCAGTTATGCTTGCGCCAGTCGCTCCAGTTGCACCGGTGGCCCCAGCAACACCTGCAGCGCCAGTCGCGCCGGTAGGACCTGTCGGACCAGTAGCCCCTGTGGCACCAGTCGCACCCGTTGGGCCAGTTGGACCGGTAGCGCCTGTTGCGCCTGTAACACCGTTGGCGCCAGTTGGACCAGTAGGTCCGATCAAGCCTTGTATACCTTGTGGGCCAGTAGGACCTGTGATCCCATCTGCGCCAGTCGCACCAGTTGCTCCGGTAGGACCAGTAGCACCATCTGCGCCGGTAGGCCCAGTTGGTCCAATTAAACCTTGTATACCTTGAGGTCCAGTTGGACCTGTGATTCCATTTGCTCCTGTCGCGCCAGTAGGCCCGATTAGGCCTTGTATACCTTGTGGGCCAGTAGGACCTGTTGGACCGGTTGCGCCTGTCACGCTTACGCCGGTCACACCCGTTGGACCAGTAGGACCTGTCGCTCCAGTGGCGCCAGTAGGTCCGGTTATGCTAGCTCCAGTTGCACCGGTTGCGCCTGTAGGACCTGTGATTCCGTTAGCGCCTGTTGCTCCTGTCGCGCCAGTTATGCCCTGAATACCTTGAGGACCTTGAATTCCTTGAACGCCTTGAGGACCAGTTGCACCAGTAGGTCCAGTAGGTCCTTGAGGGCCTTGAACACCTTGAAGACCTTGAACGCCTTGTGCGCCTGTGGCACCAGTTGCTCCAGTAGATCCAGTTGGGCCCATTGCTCCTGTAGGTCCAGTAGGTCCGGTAGCACCTGTTCCGCTTCCAGTAGGTCCGGTAGGTCCTATAGGGCCAGCAGGTCCCATTGGTCCAGTTGGTCCAACAGGTCCAGCTGGACAAGTAGGGCAGCTATAGCATGGAGGGAAAGGGCGACAACACCTGTTTATAGGCATGCCGCAATTTGTATTACAATTTCCACAGCGATTAAACAGTGGATTATTATTAA
>CAOKRZ010000080.1 GCA_948471335.1 uncultured Christensenella sp.
ATGTTAAAGACGGCAAAATCACTCGCAACGCAATCGTTAAAGTTATGCGCGGCGATGAAGAAATCGGCGTAACAAGCATTGATTCGCTCAAGATTGTCAAAGATGAAAAGGCAGAAGTTGCCAAAGGCTTTGAATGCGGAATCAAGTTGCATGACAACATTGATTTTAAAGAAGGCGATATGCTTGAATGCTATATCAAGCAGCCAATCAAAAGATAGACTAGAAGAGGAATGGGCAAAAAGCAATTCCTCTTTTGCTTAAAAGGAGAATTTATGTCAAACAGAATTGAAAGGGCAAACAGCGAAGTTCAAAGATGCATTGCCCAGATTATCACCACAAAAATGAACGATCCACGTCTTAGTCCATTTTTGTATGTCAGCGAAGTTAAATTAACTCCTGATTTCAAATATTGCAAGGTTATAATCGCACTTGACGAAGAAGATGAAGCTAAGCTTAAACAGACCTTTGATGTTCTCAAAAAATCGGAAGGCTTTATTAAACGTGAACTTGCAAAAATGGTGGATATGCCATTCATGCCAAAACTTAGTTTTGTTCTTGACAAGGGGACAAGCGCAAGCATAAGAGTGAACGAACTTCTCAAAAATCTTAACATACCAAAAGAGGATGAAGATGAATAAAACTTTCAAACAGATAAAAAAAGAAATTAAAAAGGCTAATTCGATAGGGCTTTTTTGCCACAGAAATCCTGATATGGATTGCATAGGCTCTATGTTCGCACTTGGCAAAGCGCTTGAAGCTATGGGCAAAAAAGTGACTATGTTTTGTGCCGAAAAGTTTACTGTCGACCTCTCTCTTCTCGCTGATGAGAAAGATGTTGTCCGAAATAAACTTGATGCGAATGACTTTGATTTGTTCATTTCAGTTGACGTGGCAGCTAAGCATATGCTTGAACAATTTGAAGATTACTTTTTGTCATTTCCGTTGACAATCAAGATTGACCATCACCACGTGCATGGCGATGACAATTTTGCACTTATAAACTATGTGAATTCTGAAAGATCTTCTTGCTGTGAAATAATCTTAGAATTATTGCTGTGTCTTGGGGTGAAAGTGACTCCAGAGATTGCGACTTACCTCTACGCAGGGCTTTCATCTGACACCTACTCATTTATCAACTCTAATACGAATATAAACTCTTTTAAAAATGCTTTAAAACTGATTGAGTTTGGTGCAGACACTTTAAAAGTCAACAACGCCGAATATAGAGCTACATCAATGAAAGTTATCAATCTTAAAAAGCTGTTTTATGAGAAATTGAGAATTTTTAAAGAAGGTTTCGCTGTTTGTTTTATTTCACAAGCTGACTTAAAAGCTTGCAAGGCAAGTAAAGCTGATTGCTCATCTTTCAGCAGCGAATTATTAAATATTGAAGGCGTCAACATGTCATGCAACATTGTTGAAAAAGAAAAGGGCATATTTTCACTTTCTTTTCGTTCTATGACAGGATATAACGTCTATGAAATTGCCATCGGATTTAATGGCGGTGGGCATATTTGTTCTTCTGGTGGAACAATCATAGGCGGAACAGGTGAAGAAGCATTTGAAAAAGTTGTCAAGGCAATGCGTGATAGATTTAAAAAGAGGAATAAATGAATAGCTGCATAATTCTCGTAAATAAGCCACGTGGGCTTTCATCCAACACCTGTGTAAACATTGTCAAAAAAGCAGTTGGGGCGAAAAAGGCTGGTCATCTTGGCACTCTTGACGTGCTTGGAGAAGGGCTTTTGCCTGTGACTATCAATAAAGCAACAACGCTTTTTGATTTCTATCTTCAAAAGGATAAAACTTATCAAACGACATTTCGTTTTGGACAGACAACAGACACGCTTGATCTTGAAGGAGAAGTGACTGGCACATGTGACAAAATTATTTCAGAAGAAGATGTCTTGAAGGTTTTGCCAGAGCTGTGCGGAAAGATTAATCAGTTGCCACCTATATACTCTGCAAAGAAAATCAATGGGCAAAAGGCATACGATCTTGCAAGGGCAGGCAAAGAAGTGGAGCTTAAAAGAAAAGAAGTCGAAATATATTCAATAAAACTTCTTTCTCATGAAAAAGAAAATGAGTTCACCTTTGAAGTTTCATGCTCAAGTGGAACTTACATTCGTTCTCTTTGCCGCGATATGGCAGAGAAATTATCAACATGTGGTGTTATGTTGAACATAATACGCACAAGATGCGGTGGATTCGAACTTAAAGATGCTTATACTCTTGAAGATGTCAAAGCTGGCAAATTTGATTATATTAAGCTTCAAAGTCTTTTTGATTTTCCCGCTTTACAGTTTGATGAAAAAGAGACTGCTCTTTTACTTAATGGTGTTTGGCTTAGGCATGAGGGAGAGGGATTTTATAACGCCTATAATGGGGAACAATATTTAGGCGTCTTAGAGGCGAAAGAAGGGAAACTTAAGTTTTATTTGAGATTTGTTTAAGGGAGGCTGAAATGGGCGCAATTTTTGGGCCATCTGGATGCGGCGAAGAGTTTTATAATCAAGGGCATAAATCAATTTTGGAAGTGCCTGATTTTATCAAAAACTACGGACTTGACGCCTATGAATATTCATTCGGACATGGTTATCATATGTCAAGCGAACTTGCAAAAAAAGCAGGAGAGCTTTTCAAAGAGAAAAATATCAAAGTTTCAATTCATGCGCCTTTTTATATCAATTTTGCAAATCCTGATGAAATCATGTATCAAAAAAGTCAAAACTATCTTCGAACGGGCATCAAATTCTTAAAAGCTTTTGGCGCAGATAGGCTTGTTTTTCATGCCGCTTCGTGCGGAAAGCTTGAAAGAAGCGATGCGATTTCGCTTATGACTGAGCGAATTAAAGAAACTATGGATCAATTTGAAAAAGAAAGCCTTTTGGATGGAATTTATCTTTGCCCAGAGACAATGGGTAAACCTATGCAAATTGGCACGTATAAAGAAGTCGTTGATCTTTGCTCTTTGAATTCTCATATTCTTCCGACTTTTGATTTCGGGCATATAAATGCTTTGGAGCAGGGGTCGATGAAAGAAAAAGAAGACTTCAAAAGGGTTATTGATTACAGCATTGAAAAACTTGGGCGTGAGCGAACAAGCATGGCGCATGTTCACTTTTCAAAGATTCAATATGGTGAAAAAGGTGAGATACGACATTTAAATTTTGATGATTTAATTTATGGGCCTGAATTTTATCCTTTTGCCGAAGTTCTTGTGGAATATGACCTTTCAATGAGAATAATTTGTGAGAGCATGTCAGATATGCCAAAAGATGCGCTCACTATGAAAAAAATATATCAAAAAATGAAAATAAATTAGCGAGTCCCTCTTGAAACCTCGCTTGTTTTATTGTATAATAAAAATATGACAAACGAAGAAGTAAGAAAATCACTATTTCAGATAATTAATAAATTTATGTGCCAAAAGCAAACTGCAAATGATATTCAAACGCTTGCAGAGATTTTGATTTATCACACTCCTTACAAAAATAGTGTTATCTCTCACGTGAGTAAGGAAGAATTAAAAATTAATGTTAACTATTATAAAGACGCAAATTGTATGGCGGAATATATTAATTCCAAAAAAGAAATTGTTATTTACAACAAACGAATTCATTCCCTG
>CAOKRZ010000081.1 GCA_948471335.1 uncultured Christensenella sp.
AAATAAGGAAATTTATTTGTCTTTTGGTGCTTAAGATGTTATACTGCCACTGAAATGGAAAACACAAAACGCATTCCTCTTGCTGAAAGAATGAGGCCAAAAAGCTTTGACGAGTTTGTTGGACAAGAACATATTGTAGGAAAGAATACACTTCTAGTTCGGGCTATCAAGTTTGGGACACTTGGCAGTTGCATTTTTTATGGGCCTCCAGGGACAGGCAAAACAACGCTTGCAAATATCATTGCAAACAGCATGAAAGCAAACTTTGTCAGACTTAACGCAGTCACAAGCGGCGTGGCTGACGCAAAGAAAATCATTGAGCAGGCAAGGGCAGACAAAGCTATGTTTGGCACAGACACTTTCTTGATGCTTGATGAATGCCACAGATGGAATAAAGCACAATCTGATTGCGTGCTTGAGGCAATTGAAGAGGGAAGCATTTTCTTCATCGGCTCAACAACAGAAAATCCTTACACGGCGATGACGCGCGCGATTGTTTCAAGATGCCGCGTGTTTGAATTTAAAGCTCTTTCTTCAAAAGACATCGTAAAATCACTGAAAAGGGCTCTTGCCGATAAAGAGAATGGTCTTGGAAATATGCCAGTTGAGATTTCAGATGACGCGCTTGAATATTTTGCATTCGCATCAGGCGGAGACAACAGAAGCGCACTTAACGCACTCGAGCTTGCAGTGATGACTTCAAAAATTGGCAAAGACAAAAAGATTCATATTTCAAGAGAAGATGCAGAGCAGTCTATTGACAGAAAAGCGCTATCTCTTGATGAGAACATGTTTTATGACAACTTGTCAGCTTTTTGCAAAAGCCTTCGTGGAAGCGACGCGGAAGCTGCACTTTATTACAGCATGAGGCTTATTAAAGCTGGCTGTGACCCGATGATTATTGCAAGAAGACTTGTTGCTCACTCGTCTGAAGATGTTGGAATGGCAGACAGCAACGCGCTCTTGTTATCAACAAGTGCGATGTATGCTCTTGAAAAAATGGGACAGCCAGAAGGGCTTATTCCGCTTACGCATGCAATCATTTATGTTTGTGAAGCTGAAAAGTCAAACTCAGTTGTCAATGCAATGCATTTGGCGCAAGAAGACGCTGAAAATGCGATCGACAACCGCGTGCCAAATCACTTAAAAAATCATCCAAGCACAAATGCTGACGGTCATGGACGATATAAATATCCGCATGATTTTGGAGGATATGTGCAGCAACAATACATGCCTGATTCGCTGAAAGACCGTGTTTATTACACTCCAAGCGCAAACGGGCGCGAAAGAAATATCGTAAGAAAGAAGTTTAAAAAATAGGGGAAAGAAAATGTTTGGATTAAGAAGCGACGGAAAGAAAGTTAAGGGGATGAATATCATCGAAAAGGCAGGACCTTTTTTCATGCCTCAAAGGATTGACGCGGTCAATCTCATTAAGGTTAAAGTACCTTGCGACAAAATTGATGAGTTTATTCAGAAAGAACGCCGTCTTGGCAACTCATACAGCTATATGCACCTTGTGATCGCAACAATTGTGCGTGTTTTATACACCAGAAAAAAGATGAACCGCTTTATTATGCGTGGGACTACATATCAAAGAAACTATATCAGCATTTCTATGGATATCAAAAAGAAACTTGAGGATGAGGCTGAAGATATCACTTTGAAATTCTATTTCACAGGAAGAGAAACTCTTGCTCAAATCAAGCAAATCATTGATGACGAGATCGCAAAGAATCTTAAACCTGAAGAGGTGCATGCCACAACCAAAGCTGCAGGAAAGTTTTGTCATTTGCCTGACTTCCTTTTCCGCTGGGCAATGAAGCTTGTTAATTTCCTCGATCATCATGGTATGCTTCCAAAATCACTTATCAAAGCAAGCCCATTCCACACAAGCTGCTTTATCACAAACCTTAAATCAATTAAGCTTGATGCGATTTATCATCATCTTTACAACTTTGGAACAACATCAATGTTTATCTCTATGGGAAAAGAGAAAATTGAACCAATTGTTGAGAATAACAAAGAACTCAAACTTGCAAAAATCCTTACTCTTGGCATGAGCCTTGACGAGCGAATTGCAGATGGATTCTATATGGGCAAGAGCCTTAAACTTTGCAAAGACATCCTCGCAAATCTTGATATTTTGAACGAGGCACTTCCAGAAGATGGCTCAATTCCAAAAAAATTCTTGAGAAAAAAGCCTAAGGTAAAAAAGGTTAAGAAAGTTAAGAAAGAAAAAAAGGCTAAGAAGAGCAAAAAGATTAAACCTTTGAAAAACAAAGAAAAACATCTTAAAAAATCAAAGAAAAAATCTGAAGAAAAAATTGTTAAAGAATAATTTTGTTTTTTATGACAAATATGTTATAAAGATAAAAAGAGGTGCAGATGAAAACTATTCTTTACTTTATTTTATCGCTAATTTCAATGGTCTATATCATTTGTCTTGCTTATCTCAATCTTGATCCAAACGTGAGCGGGACGATGGGGCAAATTCTTCACTATGTTGCAACTTATGGCGGACTTGTGATCATCCTTGCTTTTGCAGCGGTAAACTTTTTTGGAAACCCTTTCAAAATTGCGTTTTTCGTAATTTTAGTAATTGTCGTTGTGCTTTACATACTCACAGCTGTCATTCCAGGGCCAATACGTTCTTTGCTCGGGCTGCTGAAGATTTAAGGAGAGAGCATGACAAAATTTTTGATTATTGACGGAAACAGCATCGCAAACAGGGCATTTTATGCCTTGCCTTTTTTAACTAACAAAAAAGGTGAACCAACAGGTGCGGTTTTTGGCTTTGCAAACATTCTTGTGAAAATCATTTTGCAAGAAAATCCAACCCATATTGCTGTTTGCTTTGACCATGCAAGAAAGACTTTCAGAAATGACCTTTACAGTGAATATAAAATGCAAAGAAAGCCAACGCCACAAGAGCTTATTTCACAGTTCCCAGTTTTGAAAAAGATGCTTAAGACAATGGATATTCCATGCTTTGAGTTTGAAAATATTGAAGCTGATGACATTATTGGATCAATCAGCAAAAAAACAAAATGCCCAAAGATTCTTCTTTCAGGAGATCGAGACCTTTTTCAACTGATCGACAATGACAGCATTGTTTGGATGCCTAAAAAGGGAGTAAGTGAGGTTGAAAAAGTCACGCTTACAAACTTAAAACAAGTTTTTGGAGTTGATAAGCCACAGCAGGTCATTGATCTTAAAGCGCTTATGGGCGACACTTCTGACAACATCCCTGGCGTCAAAGGTGTTGGGGAGAAAACTGCGATAAGTCTTATTGAAACCTATGAAAACCTTGAAAATGTATATAAACATATTGACGACATCAAAGGGAAGCTTCAAGAAAAGCTTATCTTGTCAAAAGACGATGCGTTTATGTCAAAAACGCTTGCAACAATCAAAACAGATTGTGAGTTTGATTTTGATCTTGATGCGTGCAAACTTACATTTCCTTTTGGCAATGAAGTGTTTGAGTTTTTCAAAGAATATGACTTTTCATCTTTAATCAAAAACGATAGGATTTTCGCTCTTTCTGTCAAAGAAGAAAAGGGGAAAAAGAATATTCGCCGAAGAGAAGATAGCTTAGCGGTTGT
>CAOKRZ010000082.1 GCA_948471335.1 uncultured Christensenella sp.
AATTTCTTCTTCAGTCATAATAGATTTCGCAAAGAAATATAAAACAAGTTTATTCTTTTCATCGTCTTTTTTGTTATAGCTTCTAAATTCTCCACGTAATTTCACTTCACTGCCCACTTCAACTTTATTTGCAGCCAAAAATCTCTCAGTCACTGTGACTGGAATATAGTCCATTGTTTCAGAAAGTCTTGTCACTTCAACTTTAAATTCATAAAATTTTTCACCTTCAACTTGGTGAGTTTTTTGTGGCTCAGATGCCACAGTCCCCGCAACGAATGCCTCATTGTTTAACACTTTTGTATAATTCATTTTTTCCTCCATTATTTTTGTATTTGCGTGCCATTCCTATCAATTGTGTAATTGTCTTTATAAACAAGTTCTCCCACAGACGTCACTTTATACCCCTTCATTTTCAGCCCTTGCAAGATAAGTCTTGTCGCATCCACGACATTGTCCGCATTGTTGTGACAAAGAATGATTGAGCCGTTTTTAACTCGACTTAGCACCCTGTTTGTCACTTCTCCCGCAGAAAGCCCTTTCCAGTCAAGAGAGTCAACATCCCACTGAATTGTTTTGAGTCCAAGGCTGTCGCAAGTGTTTATAAGCGCGTTGTTGTAAGAGCCAAACGGCGGTCTGAAAAGCTCAACTTTCTTTCCTGTCAAATCTTCAATTTTTTTCATTGAAGTTTCAAGCTCACTTTTCATTGTGGAAGAAGCAAGCTTTGCCATGTCAGGATGAGTGTTTGAGTGAGTGCCTATTTCAAGCCCAGCATCATCAATTGCCTTGACTTTTTCTGGGAATTTGTCAACCCAAAAACCAACAAGGAAGAATGTGGCGTTTGCGTCAAACTCTTTGAGAACTGAAATTATCTCTTCAGTCTTGTCAGCACCCCAAGCCGCATCAAAAGAAATTGCGACTTGTTTTTCTTCAGTCTTGACGTTATAGATTGGCACAAGACGAGAGCTGTTTCCAAAAAAGACCGCAGCTGCTGAGCCGCCTTCAAAAGAAATGCATAAAAGCACAGCGACAATAAACATTGATAAAACGATTTTAATTGTTCTCGATTTGATTACGCAAAATGGCATTGCAAACCTCACTTTATATAATAGGATTTAAAAGGATTTTCTCAAATTCAAAAATTTCAACTTTTTGTAAAAAATTGACAACCTTTGTCGAACACCTTTTCACGATATTATATTTGCCTGTTTTTGCCATTATGACACAAAGCAGCAACGCTGTTTGAGTAAATAAAAAAAACTAGGATCTTGAATCCTAGTTAATTTAAGTTAAATATTGACTTACTGAAATAAATTGTTTTTTGATGATTTCATTCCCTGTTGAAAGTCTGTCAGAAAGTGGAAGTTTCTTGGTTTCAAGCGGAAGAATCTTTAAGCCAAAATCAACTGCAAGAACGATGTTTCCGTCGCCCGCACAAGCAAACACAACTTCTTTTCCGTTGCCTGCAAAGTTGATGTATTTCACACCTTTTCGATATCGCTGAGCAACTGGGAATTCTTTTGCGCTTATTCTCTTGACATAGCCGTTGTTTGTGAGCGCGACAATTTGATTGAAATCATTTTGTCCAGCAAAGATCACACTGTCGCCTTCGTCAAGATTGATTCCTTTCACGCCGCCAGAAATTCTGCCTTGAACTGGAACATCACCTTTATCAAAGTTCAAGCTCATACCATTCTTTGTGAGCATCAAAATGCTGCCCGCTCTTTCAATTTCTGCGCCGATAATGTCATCATTGTCAGCGACCTTTGCAACTTGATAATATGATTTTGTTGTCACCATATCTTCTATCTTCGAGCGTTTAACAAGTCCGTCACGTGTATAGATAAGCACATTTGTATTCTGCACAGGGACAATAAATGAAACAATCTTTTCATTTATGCTTGCGCTCTTGTCAATTGCGACTATGCTGCAGCCTTTATCCCGCCATTTGCATTCTGGAATGTTTCCAACAGTTGTTTTTACGCAGTTGCCTTTGTTTGTGATGATAAGGATTGTATCTTTTGATGAAAGCGTGAGCATTTTTGTGTGAACATCAGTCAGTGTTGATGTATCAGTCAAAACTTTCTGAGAAGAAGCGTAGTTTCTTGCGCTTGCCTTTTTCAAAGTTCCGGCAGCTGTGATTGCGACAACATAGTTTTTGGTGTCTTCTGCTTCATTTTCTTCTTTTGCTTCAACAAGCCTGATGTCTCCAGATTTTGCGATAACGCTGCGTCTTGGATTTGAATACGCTTTCTTTATTTCTGTTATTTCTTTCTTTACAATATCAAGTTGAGCGCGTTTAGACGCCAAAATACGCTCGTACTCTGCGATTTTGGCTTTAAGCTCAGCAAGTTCTTCTTGAAGTTTGTTCACTTCAAGGTTGACAAGTCTTGCAAGACGCATATCAAGAATTGCTTGAGCTTGGCGCTCTGAAAGAGCAAATCTTTCTCTTAACCTTGTTTTTGCTTCACTTGTCGTTGCAGACTTTTTGATAATCTTGATCACTTCGTCAATGTTTTTGATTGCAATCAAAAGTCCTTCAACAATGTGCGCTCTTTCTCTTGCAGCATTGAGGTCAAATTTTGTTCTTCTGACAATGATTTCTCTTTGATATGCCGTGTAGTATGAAATGATCTCCATAAGAGAAAGTTGCTTTGGCTTTCCGTCTGCAATTGCAACCATATTGAAAGCGAAAGAAACCTGAAGATTTGTTGCCTTGAAGAGATATTCAAGGATTTTCTTTGGATTTGCATCTTTTTTAAGTCTGATAACCGCTCTCATTCCGTTTCGGTCAGATTCATCGCGGATCTCTGCGATTGCAGAAAGTTTATCTTTATTTGTTTCTTTAAGTTCAGCAATCTTTTGAAGAAGACTTGCTTTGTTGACCTGATAAGGTATTTCGCTGATGATAAGGCTGACTTTATCGCCAACAGTTTCAGTTCTCACCTTTGCTCTGATTATAATCTTGCCCTTGCCTGTTCTATAAGCTTGTTCAAGCCCATCATCAAAGATAAGAATTCCGCCTGTTGGGAAGTCTGGCGCTTTAATGATCTTCATCATCTCTTCAAGTTTGATGTTTGGATTGTCAATATATGCAACAACGCCGTCAATCACTTCCCCAAGGTTGTGAGGAGGGATGTTTGTGGCAACTCCAACCGCAATTCCTGACGCACCATTAACAAGAAGGTTTGGGAATCGTCCTGGAAGCATATCAGGCTCTTTGAGTGTGTCGTCAAAGTTCAAACTCCACCTTACAGTGTCTTTTTCAAGATCACGAGTAAGTTCAAGTGCAAGCGGAGCAAGTCTTGCTTCAGTGTAACGCATAGCCGCAGGGCTGTCGCCGTCAACCGAACCAAAGTTTCCGTGTCCGTCAACAAGAGGCGCTCTTAAAACAAAGTCTTGCGCCATACGAGTCATGGCGTCATAAACTGAGCTATCGCCGTGTGGGTGATATTTACCAAGGCAATCGCCGACAATTCTCGCTGATTTACGGTATGGCTTGTCCGGAGTCACTCCAAGTTCGATCATTGAATAAAGGATACGACGTTGAACAGGCTTAAGCCCGTCTTCAACACGTGGCAAAGCTCTGTCCATAACCACGCACTCG
>CAOKRZ010000083.1 GCA_948471335.1 uncultured Christensenella sp.
AACAAATATGGCGAAGAAGTGAAAGTTTATACAATTGGCGACGTCAGCAAAGAGATTTGTGGCGGACCACACGCTGAAAACACAAGAGAACTTCATCATTTCAAAATATTGAAAGAAGAGTCTTCTTCAAGCGGAATAAGAAGAATTAAGGCAATAATAGATTAAATAAAAGATAAATATGCAAGGAAAACGGCTTGCATATTTTTTTCTTTTGTGCTATTATATATTTATGGGAGGATTTTATGGCTGGAGATAAAGTCAAAAAAGGTTTTGCTTTTTATCTATTCATGTTTATTCTTTTGATTGTTGCGGCGTTTATGGTCATTGTCACAATCATGCTTTTCTCGCCAGGAAAGTCAATTTTGGGGTTTAAGTATTTTAGCTATAATGAAACAGTAACGCTTAATGAAATTCAGCTTGAAGAGGAAGCTCATGTTAGAGAGCTAAACTTTGTGGATGTAAATAAAGTGATAGTGAACACTGAAAGAGCAAATGTTAATATCTACAAGAGCGATGAGGTTAACGTTTACACTGTTCAAATTGTAAAAAAATGTTCAGGCTTTGCTAAGTCAAATCAAGATACGGATTTTCAAATTAAAAGCTTTGGCTTATATGAACAACCAGGGCCAGGACCTGAATTTGCAGATCACTTAGTGATTAATATTGCTGAACCTGATGGATTTGTATTTTTTTCAAACAAAGTGCAAGTAAATATAATTGTTCCAGAAAAACAAGCTTTTTTAGATGAAAAGGGCGAACTGATAAAGGACGAAAAAACAGGAGAAGTCAAACTTTATGATAACACCAGCTTTTTCAATGACGCCACTATAGAAGTTACGACAGAAAAAGGCAATGTGACATTAGGGGCTGCTGGTGAAGAAGATGATCAACCTATTTCTAAAGTTAATTCTATAGCACCAAAAGGATTAGCTATCAAAACTGATTCTGGGAATATTAAGTTTAATAAATATTGCCAAATTGAAGCAATCCCTGTTGCGCTGGTAACAAATTCAGGTAATATAACAAGCGATATTGACGTGAGATTGACTCAAGAAAATAATATAACCACTAATAAAGGGAAAATTAAGTTTAACTATATACGCGGAAACACAACTTACACTGTTGATTTTGTTCTTAATTTAAATCTAGGAAATGGCACTTTTGAGGCAGGGAATATTGTTGGCACTGTTAATTTGGTGACAACAAGTGGTAAATTTAGTGTTACTAAATCAATTTTGGGACATTTTTCAACTGGAGAGTCACGAGATAGCATAAAAGCGCCAGAAATTAACATTAAGAAAATTGAAGGTGAAGTTAGCATTCCTTACGGGAATAACGCAAAAATTTTTATTGGAGAAGTTCAAAACAAAATGAACATTGCTCTCAATAAGGGCAGTGTTAGAGTTGGATATGACACGGCTATCACTAGAGGTGGAAATTATATTTCAACAGTCAATGGCAAAATTGAAGCGACAATTGGAAATATTTTAAGCGCAGATAAAATCAACAAGTTTGAAAGCAACAGCGGAGAAATTAAGCTTTCTTTCACAGGTACAGTAAATTCTAAAAACTATGTAATTGCACAAACTTCAAATGTTGACGTGAGTGTATATCAAACAAGCGCATTCCTTTTTGAAGCAAAGACAACTGACGAGAAGTATATTAACGCACTAAGCAAGAATCTTTCGCTTGAGTTTATTGATGCCACAGCATTTACAATGCCTCTCTATGTTCATGGATACACAGGCACAGATAATGTAATTTCAATTCAAACAAACGGCAAAATCGCAGGACATGTTATCAGATAATTCGACAAATAAAAGCCTTTCAAATTGGAAGGCTTTTGTTTTGTTATAAATCAAATGTATGATATACTCTTTATGGAGAAAACAATGAAGTTTATTCATATAAGTGATTTGCATCTTGGTGCGAAAATCAAAAAACTTTCTTTGCAGAAGGCAAAAATTTTAAGAGAAGAGGAAATAGTTTCACTTAGAAGGCTTTTTGATTATGCAAAGAAGATCGACTGTGAAGCGGTTTTCATTGCAGGCGATTTATTTGACGGAAACGCGTATTCAAAAAAGCTTCAAAATTCATTTTTTGATATTGTCGCAAAAAGCGGCATAAAAACTTTTTATGTCCGTGGAAATCATGATGAGGAATTTTTGATTGACGAAGTTCCAGAAAACTTTATTGTCTTTGATGAGAATATAAAAACTTTTGACTTTGAAAATTATACTATTTCGGGGCAAGAGGGGAATGAGCTTTTGCCCCCAATTTACAAGGATGACAAATTTCATTTTCATCTTCTTCATGGGGATGTTTTTAATCCCAGCTCAAATGATGGCATTGATTTAAACGCTTTTAAAAATTGCAAGATTGACTATCTGGCTTTAGGGCATATCCATACATTTGAAAGTGGAAAGCTTGGCGAAAAAGGCACTTATGTTTACAGCGGCAGTCTTTTTTCTCACGGCTTTGATGAATGCGGTGAAAAGGGTTTTGCTGAAATTGAACTTGAAAATGGAGAGGTAAAACACCGCTTTGTTCCATTTGCAAACAGAAGGTTTGAAATTGTTGAAGCTGACATCACTGGGATAGAGAAGTTTGATGAAATAAAAGAAAAAATTGAAAAGGCACTTGATCGTGTTGATCAAAACTGGCTTGTCAGGGTTAAACTTACAGGTTTTTGCAGTGAAGACTGCGAAAAATTTTTGTCACAGCTTGAAAATTCTTTTGAAAATCAATATTTCTATTTTGAGCTTGTTGACGAAAGCAGAATCAAGGTTAATCTTGAAAAGCTTAAAGAAGAAAAGCTTTCTTTCAAAGCTGAGTTTTTAAAACTTGTTGAAGAGAGTGATTTGAGCGAAGAAGAAAAAAATCTTGTTTGCCAAAGTGGAATTGAAGCGTTAAGAGGAGATGATTTGTCTGTATGAAAATTAAATCTTTACATATCGAAAATTTTGGCAAATTATCAAATTTTGATATCGATTTCAATGAAAATTTGACTCAATTTTGCCGTCAAAATGGTTGGGGCAAAAGCACATTGTCACACTTTTTGAAGGCTATGTTTTATTCGATGCCAAAGAAGGGGAATTTGAAACCATACGCTGCGGAGCGAAGCAAATTTAAGCCTTGGCAAGGTGGAATTTATGGAGGCAGTCTGACTTTTTGTGTGAAAGAAAAAACTTACAGGGTGACAAGAACTTTTGCTGATACTCCAGAAAATGATACCTTTGAGCTTATCGATCTTGATACGGGTTTGAAAAGCAAGGATTATTCAAAAGACCTTGGGCGCGAACTTTTTGGCGTGGGTGTTGAGACTTTTGAAATAACTGCATTCTTCCCTCAAATGGCATTTGAAAGTGGGCTTACTGACGAGATGCGGGCGAACATGACAGGGCTGAACAAATTTGAAAATGACCTTTCGAGTCTGTCAACAGCGCAGAAAAAGATCGCCTCTCGTCTTAAGGATTTGAAAGGCTTGAAGCCAAAGCCAGCAGAGCTTGACGCAAAGAAAAAGAGCATTCTTGACGGTAAGCGTTTGATTTCAACCTATGAAAATGAAAAAGAGAAGTTTGAAAAAAATAT
>CAOKRZ010000084.1 GCA_948471335.1 uncultured Christensenella sp.
AATCGATCCATTTATTTCTCCTTTCTTTCATTGTACCATAGATTAAACAAAAAGTCAATGGCCTATATTGGGGTTAGCAATCCAATAAAAAATCATAGGTTTTACCTAAGATTTTGTTTTTTAATAAAAAATTTTTGAGACTTGTTAATTTGCTATTCAATTACTAATTTGTTCATATCAAATAATGGGCTGTCTAGAAACTCTATTAAAGATATATTAAAACCTTGTGCAATTAGCATAACGGTGGAAAGTGTTACAGTTTTATTTTTTTCTTTCATAGTTCTAGCTACAAAAACTGTATAAAAAGTTTACAGGAGATTAGTGCGTTACTTGAATATATGTTAAACAGTAAATCGGTTGAAGAGATTATGTCTGATATTGATTCACCTCAAGTTGAAAGCAAGCCAATAAAGGAACAACTTATAGAACTTAAAGAAATTTTAAAAGAAGGTCTTATAACGGAAGAAGATTATAATAAGAAAAAACAAGACATTTTAAAATAAAAATACCGACAATTTATCGGTATTTTTTTGGTGCCGAAGGCGGGAGTCGAACCCGCATGAAGTTGCCCTCGGCAGATTTTGAGTCTGCTGCGTCTGCCATTCCGCCACTTCGGCATAATGAGAAATTATTGCTTTATGCTCTCAACTTTTGCATTTCAAAAGTTTACAAACTGGTCGCAATTTTTCTCATCTTGCGACCAAACGAAATCACGCTTTCGTTGGCGATTTGTTGCAACTCTCTTGCATAGGTAAGGCAGGGGAGTTGTTTTAAAGAAGCTTTATTTTCAAACATTACCATTCTAGCATATATTACAAAAATTTTCAACTAAATTTTTAAGTTTATTATTTTTTTGTTATTATTTGATTTACAATGGTTTTTGACTTGCTGAAAAATGTTCTTTTTTGTTTAAAAAGGGAGATAATTGACTTTATTTTGACGGCAAATTGTAGTCATTTGTCGATAATTTTTTGAAAAATTTTACAAAAATGCCAAAAAGGTGGCAGTAAACATTGACTATAGATTTTTTAACTTTTATAATTTGGGTGAACAAAGGAGGAATTTCATGACAAACAACACTTGGGCAAAAACAATTTTAACAGCTTATAGGCATCTGGAGAGGATAAGCGATGCGATTGATCGCATTGTTGACACAAAGGCTTCCAATTCATTTTACATGTGTGGAAACAACTTTTCTGAAAACAATGTTTTGGCTGTTTGTGAAAGTCTTATAAAGCTTGGAGAGCGAAAGAAGACGCTTATCAACTTAAAGCTTCTCTGCGAAGAAGCACTTAAGGTTTGCTATGGCAGAGAGCTTTTGATTGAAAAGTATATTGACGGAGACAAAGGCGAAGGAATTGCTTTAAGGCACAACCTTACTGAGAGGACATATTTTAGAAGACTTTCATCAGCTGAAGAAAGCTTTTCGTCGATATTAAATATGCTAGGCTATAGCGATCAAAGACTCGCAAAAAACCTAGCAAATGAGAAGTGGATTTGTGAGATATATAAGGGCTTTTGTCTTAAGGGGCAAAAACTTGAAATAAGTGAGTCAAGAATCAACAGGCTTGCAGTTAGTTAACTTAAACTCAAAGAACATTTCTCAGCCCAAGTCACTTTCGTCAAATTCGAAATAATCTGTTTTTCGTTTTCGCTTAAAAGGTGTTCGTTTGTTTTTCTGAAGATTTCCATGAGATAATGTTGGCCTTATAAGAAGATAGAGAATAACTGCGCATGGCACGCTTACGCCAACAATAATTAAAATTTTTGCTGTGTTTGAAAGTCCGGCAAGTTGGTCTGGTTTAACTTCTGGGAAAAGGGGAGCTGTGATAAGAGGGAAGGTTTCTGTGTTTAACGGAATTTCCTCAGGATAGCTGTCGCAATAGAGTGAATAAAGATATCCTTGAAAACTGCTTTCGCCAGTTGTGTATTTGCAGAAAATCCATGTTGAGCCTTTGTCTGGAATAAACTTTTCACCGCTGCATTTGCCATAATAGGTGATGTCTTGATTTAGGAATGGAATGCTTTCAACCACTTCGCCATCTTGTGAACTTGGTTTTGAATATAATGGAAGTCCGCCGGGAGTGATAACGCGCATAGAGCTTGTGAAGAATGGCATTTCGGGAGCTCCGTCCATGGCGGAAACTTGACTTTTGCGGACATAGCCATAGACATCATTGTAACGAGCATAGAAGAAATCGCCTTTTTCAGCGAGCAGCAGAACGAAATAGCTTTTTGGGATCTCAAACAGCTGTGACGTTAAGCTTGCCGAAGCAGAGGAATAAAGATAGATGTCATCGTCTGTGACCTTGGCATAAAATTCCTTTTGATTTGACTCTGCAAAAGTGACCGGAATAGGACTTAAAGAAAAAATTGCAGATAAGGCAAAAATCATATTTAAAAAAACTATTATCTTTTTCATGGCTCAATTTTAGGGCATTTTATTTTTTTATGATAGCAAAATTTTGTCATAAAAAAAGTTTTTTGCGTTGATTTTGGCAAAGGAGTTGAAAATGAATAAAAATAAAAGCAAACTTAAGCTGGTTGAAGAAGAATTGTTTCGCAGGAAGGAGAGTGACAACCTCGCAAAGTATAACAGCGGAGAAGTCGTCCACGAAAAGCAAATGCTTTTTCACAAGTGCCAAAAGAAAAATAGGTGGGTCTTTGGTGGCAATCGAAGTGGAAAAACTGAATGCGGGGCAGTTGAGACGGTTTTGCTTGCACGAGGCATTCATCCATATCGCGGAAATAAGCCAAACATCAGTGGCTGGGTTGTCAGTTTGTCAAAGCAAGTTCAACGCGATGTTGCGCAAGCAAAGGTATTGCACTATCTGCGACCTGATTATATTGAAAAAATTGTTATGGCAAGCGGAAGGGCAGACAGTGCAAGCAGTGGCATCATTGATTTCATACTTGTTCGAAATGTTTTTGGTGGGCTGTCAAAAATTGGATTTAAAAGTTGCGATCAAGGTCGAGAAAAGTTTCAAGGCTCATCGCTTGACTTTGTGTGGTTTGATGAAGAACCGCCTTATGACATTTATCAAGAATGCCGAATGCGCATTTTAGACAGGTGTGGCATTATTTTTGGCACAATGACTCCTCTTAAAGGGTTGACATGGGTTTACAACAAAATCTATCTGAATGAAAATTCTGATGATGAAGTTTGGTATACGCAAATGGAGTGGGCGGACAATCCATATCTTAATAAAGCTGAAATAGAGGCGCTTGCCTCAACGCTAAGCGAAGAAGAACTTGACAGCAGGCGCTATGGCAAGTTTATAGACAGCGGCGGAATGGTCTACGGTGAGTTTGATGAAAATGTGCATGTTATTGATCCATTCCCAGTTCCGCCTGAGTGGTATGATAACATCTCAATTGACCCCGGGCTTAACAATCCGCTTTCGGCGCATTGGTATGCATCTGACTTTGATGGAAATGTTTATGTGATTGCCGAGCATTTTGATAAGGGCAAGGATGTTGACTATCACGCATCAAAGATAAAAGAAA
>CAOKRZ010000085.1 GCA_948471335.1 uncultured Christensenella sp.
CGTATTGTTTATCAACAAAGCTTACATAAACAGTAATGGCTCTTTCTTTGATAACAAGAACGGCACCAGCTTCAAGCGTGAAAGAATAGTTTTTATTCTTTTCAGCAAGATCTCCAAGAGTGAGCGCATACTGACCAACAGCTGATCCTTCAACTCTTGAAAGAGTGCCTTCAATAGTTTCGCCTTCAACAACATTTTCATAAGTAAAGTTGTTGAAAATTGGGTCTTCATCACCAAATTGCTTTTCATAGCTTTCACTTCGAATAACAACTGGTCGTTTTGTGATTTCAAACTGAGCAGAAACGAAAGATATGCGATAATTTTCATTGCAAGAAAGTCTGTCGCCTTGAATGTCATGGAAGCCTACGTCTTTGCCTGTTATATAGACCTCTCCGCTGACAACATTTTCATCCCCCTCAATTATTCCTTCGCAGGAATATGTTGGATGTGCTTCCTCGCCATAAACAACACTTCCACTTTGCGCGTAAACAACAACAACTTTTCTGTTGATGTCGGCATACGCTATGTTGATCGTTTCTGGAAGTCGATAATTTTCAGCGTGCTCGCCTTCAAGTATGATATTTTCAATGTCAACGTGAACTTCAATTCCAGTTCCAACGCTGCTTTGTGCAAAGTCTGCATGAAGCGCTTTGGCTTTCACATCTTCCTCAGCAAATACATTTGAAACTGTGATGTTCACTTGTGCATCTGTTGTTCCATCATAATCCTTTGAAGACGCAATAAGCGTTAATGAAAGAGTTCTTGGTTCAATGGTCAGCACCGCGCCATTGTTTTCAAATGCAAAGTTATAATTGCTATGGCTGATCGTTCCGAGATTCAATGCATAATCTCCAACAGCTGAGCCTTCTTCTCTCCCAATTTCGCCGTTTAAATAATCTTTATCAGCATCAAGCACATCTTTAGTTGTATAAGTAAAGATTGGATCATTGTTTCCATATTCTTTGCTTGTGCTTTCAGCGATAATCAAAGCATCACGTTTTGTAATTGTTCCTGTTGTAGAAATTGCGGTTATATTTTCAGCATTGATTGTGTAAATGTCTGCATCTTTTCCGGCAAGAACAATCTTTTGTAGGTTTACATTATCATATTCTAAGGTTATATTCTCACCAACATTTGTTGTTGCATAAGTGAATGGGAAGTCGATGTTATCACTTGACGTCTTCATTTTTATCGTCAAATCATGATTTTCCATTTTGCCATTGAAGTCAACAGTATAATCTGTGACTTCGTTTGTCCCATCGTAAACCTTTGAAGCAGTGACTTTGTTTATTGAAATCTCTTTAGAAAATTTTGCTGTGATGTTGTTTTGTCCTTTCTTCACAACATATGAAGAATACACCATTCTTCTTGAAACTATTGTTCCGTCAACTTCCCAGCCAATGAAGGCAAACCCACCTGCTGTATTAACGTTTCTTACAGAAAGTGATATAATTGCGCCAACTTTTGCTTCTTCTGGGAAAACAATGTTCGCTGCTGGTCGTTCATCACCGAACTCTGTTTCAACATTGATCGTTCCATAGTCTTTTTTAACAGTGTAATTGATTGTCTGTGAAATTTCATGGTCAGAGTTTGATTGTTTGATGTAAGAAACTTTTATTGAAATTTTCTGTCCTTCAGGCGCACTGTTGAGAATTTGAAGATTATAAACGTTATCAACGTCGCTGACAATGATCTTTGCAAATTCCTCGCCTTCAGTGATTTCGTATTTTATTTTATGTATTGTTTGAGCGTGTCCCCAATATACAGATGATCCAGTAGGTCTTGAAACGCTTGTTACAGCATTTGAAATAAATTCAGATATACTTTCCCCTGGTTCAACATTTCCGCCATTATTTCGCTTAAGAGTCAATTCTCCAGCATCGGTGTAGAAATGAATAGTTGGCTTTGATAAAGTGAATTTTGAATATTTCCCAAGTCCAGTTTCAGCCAATGTTTCAAAGTGAAATCTGACTGTCTCTGCACCCTTCACAGAAATTGCCGTTGTGCTTCTCGCGCCAGACTCATCTGTTCGAGTTTCACTTGAAGAAACTTCTGATCCTTTTTGGTTAAGTCCAGAAATTTTTACTCTGATATTCGATTGCAAGTTGTTGTTGCCTGCATTGAAGCCAAATGATGCATAGGCATAAAGCGTGCCCGCTTCCGCAAAAGCTTTCATTTCATCTGTAAGACGGATGTCTGCATATCCACTGCTTAATCGTTTATATCTGACATCATTATTTTGAGTAAATGTGTAATAGCCGTCTTGTCCTTCTTCAACATTAACACATTGCAAAGTCACATTGTTGCTGCTGTCGAAGAAATAGTGTTTTGTTGCGCTGCCATTTTGTCCTGTTAATATAAAATTTTCACCAGATACATCGGAAATTGTTGCGTCAGCATTCTTTCCGAAGTTTGAAAGGATTGGAAAGAATATGCCAACAATCGGTAGCATTAAAATTATAAATAAGCTTAAAATCTTCGATTTTTTCATATCCTCTCCTTTCTTTTCTAATTATTGTTTGTGATTCCACTAAGTTGAATCATGTTTTGCTTTATTCCTTGGAAAAGTTCATCATTTCCAAGGTATGTGCTTGCAGGAGTCAAGAATGGTGTATAGCCACTTCCTCCTCTCAAGCTTAGAACAGTTATACTCAAAGTTGCAACTTCAAGATATTTCATGTTCTGGATGCTTCCAAATTCATAATTGCAAGTTGGGTTTAAGCTTTCACGGATTATGTCACCCTTACTTGCCATGTTGTAACCAAAAGCATTCAAATTGAAGTTTAATGAGCCAAATTCATAATAAGATTTGCCGTTATACTTATACGCGAATTCTTTCTCAAACTTACTGTTGATTTGACCTTTAACAAAGTCAACAACGTTGTCTGTCAAAATGTTTCCTTCCTTAGGCAAAACTTCAGTCAAGAAACCTTTAAGACCTTCTGAAATCTCATCAAGCGTCAACCAATTGTAGATGTATATTCTTCCTTGAAGTCTAACAGTTGAAGCAGTTGAATTTGCATCTTGATCTTTAAGTAAGATTGAGCTGAGCAAAGATTTCTCAAAAATGCTATCTTTTGCCACAAACGTAGATTCCCCTACAAGAACATTTGAAAGATAAGAATTTCTGATTATTGAGCCCGTCATAGTTACGCTTGAGTTTGACAGTTTCAAGCAATAGTTTCCATTCTCAATAAGTGAGTTGTTGATTTGCACGCCAGATACGCCTTGAACTGAAACAACGTTTCCTTTATCTGAGAAGTCAATCAAACTTCCAGTGTTTTCATTGCCTGTGATTGTTACGTTATCAAGCACAATATTGTTTCGAATTATTCTCAATTTGCTCTCTAATGTTGAAACAGAAAGTTTTGATAAATCAAGTTGTTTTCCGTTTCCATAAAGATTATAAGTCAAATTAA
>CAOKRZ010000086.1 GCA_948471335.1 uncultured Christensenella sp.
CCCAACCAAAGCCAATGAAAACAAAACACAAAAGCCCCATTGGATCAAAATGCGTCATTGGGTTAAGTGAAAGCCTCCCAAACACTTTTGCTGTGTTGTCGCCACATTTAAGTGCCACAAACCCATGCGCAACTTCGTGAAGAATGATGCCCAAGCATAATGCCATAATATATCCAAGCACTGCTGTTAAAATGTCCCAGCCGCTTAAACCTAATGCCATGATGAAATATAGCATAGGTTTATTTTAACAAAGTTAAAAAGAAAAGGCAACTAATTGAGGCTGTTAAATGTGCGAAAAAAGCAAAATGGGGATGTTTGCCCCATTTGAGAACTTGGTCTACCAAGCTGCTGCAATTTTGTCTATGCAGTCTTTGAAAGAAAGTTTTTCAAGATTTTCTTTGACAATAAGCTCAACTTCAGCTTCCACAACTCCGTCTTTTGAGATAATTGCCTTTCCAACAACATCCCCAGCCTTTGTTGGCGCTTTGATGTTTGATGGAAGAGAATAGCTTACCTCATATCCGCCTTTATCACCCTTCTTAAGCACAACTGCAAACTTCTCTTTTGCAAAGATGTCAACGCTGGCAACTTTTCCCTTTGTCACTGGAAGAGTTTTGCAAGAGACTTGTTCATCAATAATTGCAGTGCTTTCAAAGTTTGCAAAGCCATAGTTGAATAGGCTTGAGCATTCGTTAAATCTCATTTGGCTGTTTGACGCGCCAACAACAACTGAAATAAGACGCATATCGTTTCTTTTAGCCGAAGCTGAAAGACAGCAGCCCGCTTCATTTGTTGACCCGGTCTTTCCGCCGTCACAACCTTCATAATATCTTATAAGCCTGTTTGTATTTACAAGCCCGGTTTTTCTTCCCGAAGGATGAACAAGTTCGTCCATCCAAATTGTGCTATAGTTGTGATAGAGATCATGCTTTGAAACTTCTTTAAGAAGAATTGCGCTGTCGTAAGCACATGAATATTGCTCTGGCGCTGGAAGACCTGTGCAATTGACATAGTTTGTGTCGTTCATTCCAAGTTCTTTTGCCCTGTTGTTCATTTTGATTGCAAAAGTTTTTTCGCTTCCGCTCATATGCTCAGCAAGCGCAACTGACGCGTCATTTGCTGATGCCATAATCACACTTTTAAGCATGTCTTCAGCTCTATACTCAACATAAGGATCTATAAACACTTGACTTCCGCCCATGCCAGAGGCGTTTTCGCTTGTTGTTATCATGGTGTCAAGAGTGAGATTTCCATTGTCAATTTCTTCAAGAGTCAAAAGAATTGTCATCATCTTCACCATGCTTGCAACAGGCAAATGCTCTTTCTCATTCTTTGCGTAGAGGATTTCTCCAGAGTCAAATTCCATAAGGCACGCTGACTTTGACTGAAGCTCAACATCTGCCCTTGTTGTAGGCAAAATTTGCATACTAGCACAAAATGTTGTTGCAAGTATGCTGAGCATAACACAAAATATTCCAAAATTTAAAAAGACCTTTTTCATAAAACTCTCCTTTTCTAAAAGTTAGTCTTATCAAAAAAGTCTTATTTATTCGCGATAGCCTTAAATTACCAGGATAACTTTTGCGCTAAGCAGCACCAATAGAAGCGTCTCTATAAGACAAATAAGCACAAGGCAAATAAGCCCTAAAATAAGAAGTTGCAGTTTTTGCCCACCCTTCGCTCCATGGCAGCACGAAAATTCTTTTGTGCAATTACACTGACATAAATAAAATACGCACATAATCGCAAGGGCTATAAGCTGACAAGGCAAAGCTATAAGAAGCGAAACAATCATCCCCGGCAGACCGAAAAGGATGAACATTATTGTCAAGTTCAGCCCTATTAAATATGTCCTATATGCAATCAAGATAAGAGCAAGCGGCATGCAAAATTTTGTATACGAAAAGCCAAATAATAAAAGCATGACAAATATCATTGACATGAGTCTTGAGAAAAAAGAACTTGTCATACCATTTGACATATCAACAAGCCCATACCTGCCAAGGTCAGCAAGCGTTGAACCTGAATAGCACTTTATTGCAACGATAATTCCCGTCAAGAGTGCAACAAGGACAACAAATCCGATAATGAAAAACTTAATTTTTGATTGATAAAAGCAATCGCAGATTAGATTTTTGATATTAAAAAAAATATTATTTTTTCTTCTACTTTTTATTTGCATACCCTATCTTACGAAATTTGACGAAAAAAAAGAACAATAGACTTGTCCTTCTTTTTAATATAGATGTAAAAGTTTTTCAGCGAAGATCTTGACATGTTCGTAAGTCAGCCCGCCTTGGAAATATGCAATGTATGGTTTTTTGATTGGGCTGTCACAAGAAAGTTCAATTGAAGCACCTCCAACAAAAGTACCCGCAGCCATAATGACTTTATCTTCATAGCCAGGCATATCCCATGGCATTGGAGTGACAAAACTGTCAATTGGCGATATTGTCTGAACTGTTTGCACAAATTTCACAAGTTCATCTTCAGTGTTGAAAACAACTGACTTGATGATGTCAAAAGCTTTTTCATCGTTTGAAGGGATGATTTTATAGCCCTTCTCTTGCATAACCTGACCAACAAGCATTGCCCCTTTGATTGCCTGGGCAACAACATGCGGAGCGGTAAAAAGCCCTTGATAGAAAAGCCTATAACCTTGCTCAAATGATCCAACTTCCAAAAGAAGCGAAGGAGATGTAAAACGCGTTGCAATTTTTTGAATAGCTTTGTCTTTTCCAACAATGTAACCACCTGTTGGAGCAAGCCCCCCTCCAATGTTTTTTATAAGCGACCCAACACAAACATCAGCGCCAACTTCTGTAGGCTCTTTTGTCTCAACAAATTCGCCATAGCAGTTGTCAACAACGATGAAAGTTTCTGGGCTAAGGTTTTTGATAATCTTGAAAGCTTCTGCCATTTTTTCAACACTCAAAGCTTTTCTGCTTGAATAACCTCTTGATCTTTGAAAGAAAGCAACCTTTGGCTTCAGCACCTTTAATTTCTTTTCAAGATTTGCAATATCAATTTCGTCGCCTGCAAGCTCAATTTGTTGATATTTCACAAGGAATTCTTCAAGCGAACCGTTATCCTTCCCAAAAAGCGTATCTTGCAAAGTGTCATAAAGGCTTCCTGTCACAGAAAGAAGAGTGTCATTTGGTCTCAAAAGTCCATAAAGCACAGTTGAGATTGCATGAGAGCCGCAAGTAATAAGCGGAGAGACAATTGCATTTTCTGCCCTGAAAACTTTTGCATAAAGTTTCGCCAAATTGTCACGGCCTACATCATCATATCCATAGCCTGTTGTAGGGGCAAAATGCCTTGCC
>CAOKRZ010000087.1 GCA_948471335.1 uncultured Christensenella sp.
AATCACACTTTATGAAGGCACTGATCCAACTATGGACAGCTTGCACATTGGGCATTGTGTGCCTTATTCAATTTTGCGCAGATTTCAAAAGGCTGGGCATAAAGTTTTGCTACTCATGGGCGGCGCAACTGCAAGTGTTGGTGACCCAAGTGGAAAAACAGAGCTTCGCAGCATGCTTTCAAAAGCTGAGCTTGAAGAGAACATCAAGAAAATCAAAGACAGCCTTTCAATCTTCCTTGACTTTGAAGGGGAAAACCCTGCAATCATTGTCAACAACGCTGACTGGTTTAAAGATCTCTCTTATACTGACTTCATGCGTGAAATCGGCGTGCATTTCAATGTCAACCAAATGCTTACAAGCGAGATTTATGCAAACCGCATCAAAAACGGCGGATTGACTTTCTTCGAACTTGGATATATGCTTATGCAAGCATACGACTTTGTTTACCTTAACAAAAAATATGGCTGCACACTTCAATATGGTGGCGGTGACCAATGGGGCAATATTGTTGCTGGAGTGAACTTGCAAAGAAAGCTCAATTTTGTGAACAACACAGATGTTGAACTTATTGGCGCAACAAACCCACTTCTTCTCACTCCAGAAGGCAAGAAAATGGGTAAGACCGAGAAGGGTGCAATTTGGATCAATAAAGACAAAATCTCAGCTTATGACTTCTATCAAGGCGTATACCAAACTCCAGACGCTTGCGTTGAGATGATGTTTGCGCTTTTCACTGATATGGAAATGGATAAGGTCAGAGCGCTTATCAAAGAAGACATCGTCAAAGCAAAACGCATCATGACTTTTGAAGTAACAAAATTTGTTCGCGGCGAAGAAGATGCAATCAAGGCTCAAACAATGAGTGAAAACCTTTTCTCTCAAGGTGGGGATGATGCACCTGAGTTTGTGCTTGAAGCTCTTGGCGACGGCATTGGCATCTGTGACCTTTTGGCGCTCACAAAACTTTGCTCATCAAAAAGTGATGCCCGCAGAATGATTGAAGGCGGAGCGATTTCAATGAAGGGTGAAAAGGTAACCGATTTTACACGTGTTGTAAAAAAATCTGATTTTGAAAATGGTTCACTCTTGCTTAAGAAAGGAAAGAAAAACTTTATAAAGGTTGTCCTTAAATGACAAATTTTTCTAAAAGTGTTGAAATAATCGAAAAAAAGTCAAAGTTTTATGGCTTTCTTTTGGAGTGCAAAAGTGAAAGTGAGATTAAAGAGGCGCTTGAAGAGTTGAAGAAAGAATACAAAAAAGCAACTCATATTTGCTGGGCGTGCAGTCTTGAGAATCCTTTTGTTGAAAAGGCGGTAGATGACGGCGAGCCAAGCGGAACAGCAGGCAGGCCTATACTTTCGGTTATTCAAAAGCGTGGAAAGAAAAATGTTTGCGTTTTCATTGTAAGATACTTTGGCGGGGTTAAACTTGGCGCTGGCGGGCTTGTTCGGGTATACACCAAAGTGACAAGTGAGCTGTTGAGGTGAGCATGGAAATAACTGAAATCAAAAAGATTGGCAAAGGAAGAAGGTATTATCTTTTTGTCAATGGCAACAATGAAGGTGATTTTGAAAGCGAGATCTTGGCAAAGTATCAGCTTAAAACTGGGCAAGAGATTGACCTTGACTTTCTCAAAAAAATCAAGATTGAAAATGGGGACTTGGCAGCCTTTGATCGCGCGCTTGGCTATCTTGAAAAAGGAATGAAAAGCGAGAAGGGTATAAGAGACTATCTTCGCGGTAAGGGCTATCCTGACGAGTGCGTGGATAGAGCGGCCAGCAAGCTTAAGGAATATGGCTACATCGATGACTCGATTTTTGCTGAGAATTTCATTCGCACATACTCAAACTCAAAAGGGCGAAGAAAGATCAAGTATGATCTTCTTGCAAAAGGCATTGACGGCGAGATTATTGAAGAAAAGCTTGAAAGCATATTTGAGCGCGAAGACGAAGAGGTGCTTTGCACTCGCCTTGCTGAAAAATATTTGAAAAACAAAGAGGTCGATCAAAAAACTAAAGAAAAGCTTTACCGCCACCTTGCGGGCAAAGGCTTTTCGTTTGACATGATTTCTTCGGTGGTTAGGAAGGTGACGAATGGTCGGGATTGATATACTTGAAGTGGAGCGCATTGACGAAAGCGATGCCTTCCTTAAAAAAATTGCAAACGAAAAAGAAATTGAATACGTGAAAAAGTCTTCATGTGAAAGTTTGGTTCATCAGCGCATCGCGGCACTATTCTGTGTGAAAGAGGCGGTCATGAAAGCGTTAGGCTTAGGTGCTGACAGCAAAGTGCGCTTTAAAGATATTGAGCTTTGTCATCAGCCTTCTGGCAAACCTTATGTGGTTTTGAATGGTGTTGCAAAGAAAAAAATGGAGAGTGAATTCGCTGGCAAAAAGATTGAAGTTTCACTTTCTCACACAAAAGCTTACGCGACGGCAATCGCGGTGATAATTTAAAAAAAACACATAACAAATAAATTGAGCGTGCATAATTGCGCGCTTTTTTCTCAAATTAAAGTTAAAGTTTAAAATTTATATTTCTAGGAGATAATCATGAAAGGAAGATATCAAAAAGAGCTTGAAAAGCTGGCGAAAAAAAACAAGGCAAAGCACGACGACATTTTAAGGCAAAGTTCTTTGTCAACTTTTGAGACCGCTCAGCATAATATGCAAGTAGAAGCTTATCCGCGTGACATCATTGCCGCTTATCAAGAATTGCAGGCAATGGAAGAGGCGGAGCTTGTTGATAATTTAGAGCTTGAAAGGAAGTATGGACGAGCAAATAAGAAGAGGTGAAATTTATTATGCTGATTTAAGCCCTGTTGTTGGAAGTGAGCAGGGTGGCGTTCGTCCTGTGCTTATCATCCAAAACGACGTAGGCAACAAATATTCGCCTACAGTTATTGTTTCTGCAATCACAAGCCAGCTTGGTAAAGCAAAACTTCCAACGCATATTGATCTTTCAGCTGAAAGATATAACTTGCCCAAAAATTCAGTTGCATTGCTCGAGCAAATCAGAACGCTTGATAAGCGTCGTCTTCGCGACAAAGTGACAACACTTGACGAAGGAAAAATGAAAGAAGTTAATCGTGCAATTCTCATTTCTCTAGGTTTTTGAGCGGCATTATGCCGTTTTTTTAATTAAAAAACACCACATTTTTGTGTGGTGTTTCATTTTATAAAATAATCAAATCTTTTCTAGGTGAAAACTCTCTACCTTTTGATTTCGCAGCCTTATTTTCTTGTTCAATCACTTCCAATTTCTCAA
>CAOKRZ010000088.1 GCA_948471335.1 uncultured Christensenella sp.
CCCTCTTGAAAAGAGGTATAAAAAATAAATCACAAAGAAGAAAAACTGCAAGCACGCTCGTAAGCGGATAGAGAAGAGAAACAATATTTCCAAACCCACACAAACTTATCCCCAGCGGCACAAACACGCAAAAAACACCAATGATAAAATTATTCTTACAAAATCCCCTGATAGACCCACAAGAGGTGTAGATAAGTGAAAAAAGTGTGGTCACGCAACCAAGCAAAATGACAAAGCTCATAACTATGGACCTGCCTTTAAAAAGTGCCAAAAGTGGCATGTCTTGCGTGAAAACTTCACTATTTTGAAGCAAAACAAAATTTGCGAAAAGCAGAATCAAAGAAAGTGCGAGCGCCGAAAAAAAGGATACTCGCGCTTTTTGTTTCCCACTCATTCCTCTGCCAAGCTTTGCAAGAACAATGCATGAGTTTGATGTGTTAAGAAGCACATATAAAAGAGAATAAAAAATTCCCCAAGGCGAAAAACTGTACGCCCTAAAAAGCTCACTCATTCCATTTTTTTGCAAAGTGACAAGCCCCAAAATCAGAACAATAACCATGATCGGCACAAGGAAAAGATTTGCTTTTTCAAGACTGCCAAGACCTTTTCGAATTATAAAAAAACAATATAGAATAATCACCAACATGATAACGATTTTAAATATCATATGAAAAGACGAAAGCAGCTGTAAACAGCCAGCAATCATTGCTGAAGAAAGAATTGTGCAAATAATGAAATTGACAAGATTTGAAAACTTTGATTTATTCAAACGCTCAATGGCCTCGTCTCCTTGCTTTAAAAAGAAGTTGAATAAAAGCCAAAACAAAACAAAACCGAAAATTATGCACGGAAAAGAAAAAAGCCCAAACCGAGAGAAAAACACAACGATTTCTTTTCCACTCATAAAGCCAGAGCCTATCACAGTGCCAATAATAACAAGAAATGCAGAGAAGACCTTCATCAACATATACTTATTAAAAATTCAGTCAAAAAATACAACTTTTTACATTAACCGAGGAAAAACATGAAACAACAAACATATTGTCCAGGCTCTTACATCGACCTTCATGGCGGATGCGGCTGCAACTGTGGTTGCGGCAGAGAATATTGTGGGTGCAATAATAGTCAAAACTTTGACTGCAATTGTCCGCCTCCATTTCCGCCATGTCATAACAGACCTTGCAACAGACCATACGACTGCGAAAATCCTTATGCAAAATGCAATCGTCCTTGCAAAGATTTTGATTGGCCTTGCTGCGATTTTCAGCCACAATTTAAACCGCCCTGCCAACCAAATTGCGGCTGCATCAACTTTTCAATTCCATGCAGTTTGGTTTACTTTATGGCAGGTTATTTGCTCAGCCAAAAATGTTGCGATTAAAAAAACACCTGAAAAATTCAGGTGTTTTTTTGTGGTATTGACAAAAACTTTTTATGTGGTATAATCAAAATATACTTGGAGGCAAAAAATGGCTAAGATAGTTAATCCACAACTCGTAATTTCCAGTGCAAAAAGATGTAATGAATTTGATTGCAGAAAAGATTCAGGCACAATAACAAAGTTTCTATTTTTGTTTAATTATATGAAAAAACGCAATCAAAATGTATATTTTGTTCTTGGAAATGACATTTTCTATACACTTTTAGATGACGTGAATTCAATATGTAAAGACTTGTCAGGCGAAAGCTATAGCCAAGACCTTGTTGCTTTTTTAGATGATAAATGGGATGAAGTGAAAAAAAATAATAAAAAATTGGCAATGAAAGAGTATAAAAAAATATCAAAAGAAGGCTTAGACTACATTTATCCACAAAGGAAAAAAGAATGGCTGCAATTTACTCGCGGCTTTGCAGAAGATTTTTATCTTTGGTCTCTTTCAGACAGTTTGGAAGTTTTAGCCCAACTTGACAGAGGCGAAGATTTTGAGCTAGTTTTTGACTTTATTATATGGCTTTGTGATGGCAGAACATTTATGGATTATCCTGCTGGCTATTATGAACAGCCAATGAATATAATATTTACAGTTGTTAAACAATTCTCAAAAAGAGGTCCTGAATTTTGCAGATATCTTTTTGAGAGACTGGGTATCACTCCGCCTGAGGGAGAATTGACAGAAATTGAGGAAGAAAATAAGAAATTCAAAGCAGAATTTACAAAAAGCATTTAATAAAAAAATCACCTGAAAATTTCAGGTGTTTTTTTATGAACGCAACAATAGCGCAAATGTAATGAGCGCTTTCTTATAACTCTTTCAAAAGGTTCTTTAAATATTCAAAACTGCTTTCAAAAGTTTTTGGATCTTCAACGTCGCAGCCAGCTTCTTTCAAAATGTTAACCGAAGTGTCTTTGCCGCCCGAAGAAAGAAACCCAATATATTTTTCAACAGCGCCCTCCTGCCCGCTTAAAATTGAATTTGTGAAATACAGTGCGCATAGCATTCCAACAGCATATTTGTACACATAAAATGCTGTGAAAAAGTGAGGGATTCTTGCCCATTCATATTGAATTTCTTTGACAAGTTTAACTTTTTTGCCAAAATAATCTTTATTGAGAGACAAATACAAATTGTTTAAAACTTCTTTTGTCACAGGTTTGTCAGCCTCGATCATTGCATGAACTTTTTCTTCAAATTCAGCAAACATTGTCTGCCTAAAGATTGTTGACTTTGCCTGAGAGAACACCATGTCAACAAGCACCATTCTTGTCTTCTTGTTTGAGGTTTGATTAAGAAGATGATGCAAAAGAAGCATCTCATTCGTCGTGCTTGCAATCTCTGCCAAGAAAATTGTGTAATCGCTTTTTGGCTCTGGCTGAGTTTTGTTTGAAAAGTATGTGTGCATTGCGTGACCAAGCTCATGTGCAAGTGTTGTCACATCTTCATATTTGCCACTAAAGTTTGTCAAAACAATTGGATGGTGACCGAAAATCCCATTTGCATAAGCTCCGCTTCTTTTGTTCTCATTTGGATAGACATCAATCCAGCGCTCGCTAAATCCTTTTTCCAGAAGCTCTATATAATCCTCTCCCAGCGGCTGAAGCCCTTCCTTCACCATCTGCTTCGCCTGCTCAAAATCAATCTTTTGCTCATCCTGATCCACCAATGGTGCATAGACATCATACATATGAAGCTCATCCACCTTAAGAAGCC
>CAOKRZ010000089.1 GCA_948471335.1 uncultured Christensenella sp.
GCGTCCTTGTCATTTTATTGTTTTCAAGCGCTTCTTTGACCTTTTTCATAAGTTCAACGCCTGCGATCAAGCTTTTATCGCCAGTTTTGATAAGTTTTGCGTCTTTTTCAAGCTTTTTTGTCACTTGCTCAAGGTCTGCGAGGGCAAGTTCAAGATTGATCACTTCAATGTCTTCAATCGGGTTTATTCTGCCACTTACGTGAATGATCTTTTCGTTTTCGAAACATCTCACCACATGCACAATGGCATCAACTTCACGAATGTGACTTAAAAACTTGTTGCCAAGGCCTTCGCCTTTGCTTGCACCGGCAACAAGCCCTGCAATGTCAACAAATTCAATTGAAGCGGGTGTAATTTTTTGTGTTGAATAAAGTTTCCCGAGAACTTCAAGTCTTGGGTCTGGCACATCAACAATGCCAACATTTGGTTCGATTGTGCAAAAGGGATAGTTCGCACTCTCTGCCCCTGCTTCAGTGATTGCATTGAAGAGAGTGCTTTTCCCTACATTTGGAAGTCCAACTACGCCAATTTTCATATATTTTCCTTTTAAGTTTTGTGATTATAAAGTTCTTTCGCTGCTTGAAGTCATTGTTCTTTCATGCTCCACTGCAGCGCCAACAGCGTCACGAGTGACAGTTTTGCTTGAGACTGCCAATTCATTGATTGAGTTGATATTTTTGGCATTTTTCTTTGCTTGTTTGCCAGTGTATTTCATCTTTCCGCCTTGACTGCCAGGAATGATGCCTGCTTCTTTCGCTTCTTTTTCTTTTTTCTTCTTCTCTTTCAGCTTCTTTTCAATCTTGTCTTTCTTGATCTTTTTCTTGAGTTCCTTCTTCGTTTTTCTGATTTTGATCTTGCCGTTGCTTCTCTTGTGAAGTGCTTTAACAAGCTCTTCAGGGGAGAGGTTGGCAAGTTTTTCAAGGTCACCTGCATTGATGGCATCCAGGAAATCTCTTAAGTCTTTCTCAATCGCAGTGTCGTCAACAATGTTTCCTTTGTTGTCTTTAAGAAGTTGATTTACGTGTTTCACAACAAGATCAACTTTCTTCTTGTTGCGAGCAATATCCAAATCACCATTATCATTGTGTTTTCTTGCTGATCTGATATTTCTTCTGCTGAGCGCTTGTTTGACAGCGCGCTTTGCATCGCGATATTTGATCTTGTCTTTTCTTGGTCCATGTGAATGCTGTTCAAGAAGCCTGATTTCTTCTTCAATTAAGCCAAGTGCAGAAACATCTCCATATTTTTCTGATTCTTTAAGCAATTCAGTTTTGATGTCGCTGAGTTTTGCATCTTTGTTAGCTTTCAAAATCTGTTTAAGCGCACTCTTAAGATCTTTTCTTTCGTTATTAAGGTCTTCTTTAGACTGTTTGATTTCTTCCTTTTCTTGTTTTTTGATTTCTTCTCTTCGTTTTTCGTCACCGAATTGCGCAAGAAAAGCCTTTTTGTATTCTTCTGGAAGGTCAAGCGCTTCAATTTCCTTGTCAATTTTCGCTCTTTCAGTGTCGCGCTTAAATTCAATCTCTTTCTTTATGGCGTTATAATCAGTTGAAGTTTTAAGTTTTTCGGCCAGTTCTTTAAGGTCGGCATCAGTTTTTCCATAATCGACAATAACTTTAAGAATGTCGTCTTTGTTGTGAATTTCATCATTATCAAAAGCTTCAGAAAGTTTTGTTTTAAGCTTAGGGAATAGATCAACATAGGAAAGAGCTTCTTTTTTTAATGCGTGGAATTTGTCAATTTCTTCAGTAATTGTGTTTTCAAAAGTTTTTTTGATTACTGAAGGGTCACTAGAAGGTGATGGTAAGAGCATATCGCCAGCAAGCTCTTCAGACTTATTCTTAAAATATTCAAGCTTTGCTTTAATCTTCATTAACTCTTGAATTTGCTTTATGCCAACTTTGCCTCCAGTAAATAGTTCTATTTCTCTTTGAATAGCATCATCACCATCAAGCCCTGTAATTTTAACATCAATATCTGTTGGTGCAACGCTTTCAATAAGTTTTAAGTATTCGCTGCTTTGTTCATTTCTTTTTAATTTGTTTATTGTAATCTTAGAACCAGTGACTTCATATGGATTGTTTGTGCCAAGCATGCTTTTAATTGTGTCTTTTTGATCATTTGTTAAATTTATATTTGAGTCTTTCTCAACTTTTTTAATGAATGCCTGAAATTCTTTCTCAAAAAGTTCTTCCGATTCAACCGCAATTGATGCGTTGACGTAAATTTCAGCAAGTTTATCTATTTCTGTTGTTTTTTTGATTTCTTCAGTGATCGCGTTTGAAACTTCTATTATCCCAATAAAGTCAAGCTTAGTTCTCGCTTCACCTTCATTTGTGCGTTCGTCAGCTGCAATGTCGTTAAGAATAGTTTGTTTGCTTTCAAACTTATTTTTTGAAGCCTCAATCGCTTTAACAACTTCGCCTCTGATGCTTTCTGGGAAGCGATAGATAAAAGTTTTATAATCCTTCTTGCTTGCATCTTCGCTGAAAAGATAATGCTGATAGATTGAATCGGCATATTCCCTCACTCTCGCAAGAGATTGCTCTTCTGAAAGGTTTTTGTTTGAAAAAGTTTGTCTTATGAAGATCTCGTTTGCAGTTACAATTGCATCTGAAATCTCTTTTTCAGCTTTTTGATGTTTCTTTTGAATCTCATTAAGCTTTTCAAGTGTTTCACGGGTTTTCTTTGCGGTTTCAGCATCTGCAGTTGCTGCTTCAAGTTTATTCAAAAATTCCATGCGTTTGTTTCCGAAATAGTCTTGAGTGAACCTTTCCTGAAGGGCAGTTTTCACTGTATCATCAGAAGCTTCTGCAATTTCGACGAGTTGTTTTTTAACTTGCTCTTTGATTTTGTCACTGCTGTCTGGGAAATATTTTGTGATAACACCATCCAGCGCTGTCTTTCTTGTCTCTGGAGTCGCAGCTTCAGCAGTATATGCAGTTTTGAAGGTAGGAAGGCTGGTATCAGTGAACTCTGCAGCATTTTCAGAGGCGGACCTGATGACGTTGTTGCTTGTGAAATATTTGTCCATAAATTCAAGCTGTTTGTTTGCTCTCTCATCAGCAGTCATAGCTGGATTTTCAAATTCTTTAAGTGTCAATTCCATTTCTTGTCTATATGCCAAGTTTTCTGGGGCGTAAAAT
>CAOKRZ010000090.1 GCA_948471335.1 uncultured Christensenella sp.
ATTTCAGTCAGTTTGCCTTCTTCCTTAAGTTTTCTAAGCCTTGCAATCTCTTTTTCTTTGTCAATTTCTTTTGGTTTTTTTTCCTTTTTCTCTTTCTCTGGCTTAACCCAAACAAGATCACTGATAAAAAGTGAAATGATCAGAAGAATAGTTGCAACTGAGAACAGCCCTAGAATGATTGAAATGACAACCCCCGCCATATAGAACCCTTGCCTTGAGCGGAACATCAGTCCCTTGCCAGCAATTGAATAGATAAGAAGCACATTGCACACAAGATAAGTTGCGATTTCAATGAAATAATAAATGATAAAATAAAGCGGAATTCTCTCATGCGGTGGAAGTAAAAATTCACTGATGGCAAAATAAAGATACAAGCCCACTGATAAAAAATTCAAAACTATTGCAGTGATTATAAGCGCTCTTTTTGTTGTATTCATAAAATTTCCTTGATTTAATATTAGCATAAACTAAATTTTTAGTCAATTTTATTTTGGACTTAAAAGAAAATATAATATACTAAAGTTAAGAAATTAGGAGAAATTATGAAAAGCAAAAAATCACGAAACATTGTTATAACAGGCGCAAGCAGCGGAATTGGAAAAGCGCTTAAAGAAGCCTTTATCAAAAATGGAGATAATGTCATCGGGATTTCAACTCACGATGACGACTTTTGTTGCGACGTCACCAATCATGAAGAAATGGAAAAAGTTTTTGCACAAATTGCCAAAAAGTTTGATAAGATTGACATACTTATTCCTTGCGCTGGCTTTGGACTTTTAGGCGCGATTGAACTCACTCCATTTGAAAAAGTTAAAAAAGAATATGATGTCAATGTCCTTGGCCTTATTTCAACCATTCAGCTTGCATTCCCCCTTCTTGCAGAAGATGCAAAGATTGTGAATATAAGCTCAGTTTGCGCGCTTTACCCTGTCCCATTCCGTGGCTTCTATTCTTCAAGCAAAGCAGCCGTCAGCATGCTTTCAGACGGCCTTCGAATTGAATTGTCAAAAACAAAAATTCAATCAACCGCAATCTGCCCTTGCGAAATAAGGACAAACTTCTCTAAAAACCGAGTTCAAAACTTTGACACAAATGAGCGCTATGGCAAGGCAATCGAACTTGCTTCAAGCGGAATTTCAGATCGCGAGAACAAAAGAATGAGCCTTGAAAAAGCAACAAAAATCATGATGAAAATTATCAATAAGAAAAAACTTAAACCGCAATATGTGATGGGCACTGGAAACAAAATTCTCACCTTCTTTACAAGATTTTCAACCAAATCTTTGCAGCTTAAAATTTTAACAAAAATATTTTACAAGAAAAAATAGAGGTTTAACTCCTCTATTTTTTTTAAATAAGTGTAAATCCGCTGAGTCCTCTTTCAAACACGTCTGTTTGTTTTGGCATTTCTGCCGCATAAGGGAACAAAGCGATCTGCATTGGCAAGTTGTCATTCATTCCTTCAACAAATCTGAAGCCATCATTAAAACTTTCCGCAACGCCATAAGCTTGTTTGTAAGTTGTACCATTTACTGTTGATTGAGCATAGCATCCAATCACGTACGCAGTGCCTCTTCCAGCATAGATGATGTGATCAGTGTTTACACCTGAACCTGAAAGCGAACCAATTGAAGAGCAATATTTTATTGTCGCACTCTTTGAAGAATAAATCTCACCAACGATTCCACCAACTCCTTTAGAATAAGTGCCTGAAACAGATCCCCTGTTTGAGCATGAAATTATTGAAGCCTCACTTGCCTGTCCAGTAATTCCGCCTGCTGCATAACGGCCAACAACTTCTCCGTTGTTAATGCACCCTGTTACAGTCACGTGGTTATCAAGTGTACCACCGCTTCTGTCTTTGTAAAGATGTCCAGCAATTCCACCTGTATAGTTTCCCCCTTCAATCCTGCCATAATTGATGCATCCATATACATCTGCATTTGAGTTTACTTCTCCGACTATGCCACCTGCAAAATTGCTTCCAATCACTTTTGCCCTATTTATGCAGTTGTAAATTTCACCGCTTTGAACGCTATGTGCAACGCCTCCAACTCTATATCCTTCAACTGTGCCTGACATGATCTCACAATCTCTAATTATACCTCTAGCTTCACCTGCAATTGCACCTACATAAGAGTATCCAGTGCAATGAATGTTGACATTTGCAAGTTTTAAGTTTTCAACAATTCCAGTGATTTCACCAAAGAGGCCTATTGAACCGTAACCATTATATTCATCATTGTATATTTTCAATCCAGAAACAATGTGCCCTTGCCCATCAAAATTTCCAGCAAAAGGAGTATATATCGACGAATTGCCAGTTGAATTTTTCTTGTAAGTCCCAATAGGCTCCCAATACCATTCTGACAAGTCAATATTGGTTGTTAATTTCAAGGACTTGTCAGCATATGAATTTCCATGATCGCCACCATAAAACGCATCATACGCCACGTATGCAAAGTCTTCCGATGAATTGATAAGATAAGTTCCGTCAGCATCCTGAATTAGGGTTGAAGATCTATGCACTGACCACGTCTCAAGCCAAACTGCGTAGAGTGTCACACTCCCCGTGCCTGTTGTAAGGTTTGATACGCTTGCGCCGTCAGTGTATTGAATTACTGAGCTGTTCAATGTCTTTAAAGGCGCAATTGGATTTCTGTTCCAACCAAGAAAAACATATCCACGTCTTCCCATACTGTTGTAAGGCAAATTTTTGCTGTAGCCATATGTATGAGTCTGTGCGTTCATAGTTCCGCCGCCACCATTTGAATTGAAAATGATGCTATAGTCATTTGGCTCCCAAAGTGCAACCAAAGATACATCACCTGTTCCAAAAGTGTAAGTTGTTGTTTGATTGCCGTTTGCGCTTACACTCAGTCCAGTTGCATCAAAAGTGCCGACATAACCTACCTGCCAAACAAGTGGATTAGCCTCTGTTGCGGTTTCTCCTCCTGAGATATAGAAATAGTTTATTGATGAGAATGTTCCTGAAGAGCCGCATCCCCACTTATAGATATAAGTCTTCCATGTGCCAGTTCCTGCGGTATCTGTTATCCACCTATCTTGCGTTT
>CAOKRZ010000091.1 GCA_948471335.1 uncultured Christensenella sp.
TGCTTCTTCTTTTTTATAGTTTTTGTTCATCATTCTGTTTTTGGCTTTAATCGCAAGAGCCTTAAGTAAATCGCTTTTCATAAAAACCTCCTTTTTTTCTTCTTCATTTTCAGCGATAAAATTGAAATGCAAGGCAAGTATATCAGCTCGACTTAAAATCACAAAAGCATATTTCGGCGTATTTAGTGAGAATTTGTCGAGAAATGCAATGTGAGAAAATTCTGCAAATTTCGCTGCAAAAAAATTGTAAAAAAACACGAGGTAAAGTCGTGCTAGATATATAAAATAGAGAAAACTAAAAAGTATAACGCGTTTTCGCTGAGCATTGCTCCGCTTTTGATTTTGTAATCCACTTCTTCTAAAAGTGCGTATATTTTTTTAAGTTGCATTTTTGAAAAGTTTTTAACCTGCGCTTTTTGCTTCGTTATGGCATATTCTTTCACGCCAAGAAGAGCTGCAAGCGATGAATTGTCAAGCTCAGAAACTGAAATATAGAAAAGCCTTCGAAAGTGATTTGTGATAAGCGAAAGCGTGCCTGGGTCTTTGACAAGAAGAGAAAGAAGAGTTAGGCTTCTGTCGGCATCACGTTTGCCAAGAGCTTCAGTAAGCTCAAACACAACAAAATCATTTTCTTTTTTCACAAGTTTTTCAACAAGGTTTTTTGTGATCAGAGGTTCACTTAAATCATAATAACAAAGCTTTTCGATTTCATTCATAATTCGAGTGAGATAACCACCGCAAAAGTCAATCAAAGTGTCAATCCCTTCCGCGCTTATCTGCTTGTTTCTTTTTGAAAGTTCACTCACAACAATCGATGAAATCATCTTTGTGTCCATTCTTTTTGCGTCAACAAGTTCACAAGTTTTAATGAAAGAAAACTTATCAAGAAAGTCAAGTATGATTATAACCGTGCTTTCAACAGGATTTTTTAGATATTCCAAAAACAATTTTTTGTCGCTTTCACTTATTTTGCTTACGTTTTTAACAACAATCACACGTTTTTCGCTGCCAAGTGGCATAACTTCAGCGCCGTCAAGCAAAGCTTTCATTGAGAAGTTGTCGTCATCAAAGTTGATAAGGTTGAAATCAGGGTTTTCAAGCCCAGCGGCTTTTTTTATCATTGACAAAGCTTTTTCAAAGAGAAAATAATCATCTCCTGAAACCAAATAACAACTTTTTACCCCGTTTTTAAGCCTATTTTTAAGTGTTTTCAATGTTTTTCCTTTAATCTAAGCATTTTGCAAGCCACTTTTCATTTAAAAACTTAAGTCTCAAGTTTCCGTCATGAGCATATGATAACCCCTCTTCCCCGCTTTGAGAAACAACAAACGCGTCATGAAAACTTTGACTCAAAGCGTCATTGACTCCTAAAACTGCAAGGTCATATCTTTTTGTGGCAAGATAGCTTTTTGCGATCTCAGCTTTATTATAACTCAATTTGGAGGAAGTTGCAAAGAAAATCGTGTGAGAAAAATAAGATATTTCAATTCCAATAAAAACATTTTCAGTTTCAACATAGCAAACTGAGAAATTACCAAGATGATAAACAAAATTGTTTTTCCCTTCAATCACGCCTTCTTTTGGGCTTTCAAGTGTGTCGCAAACAAGCACACTTTGACAATTCTGCTTTGAAATAAATTCGAGATCTGAGCTGCTTGCCGCGCCGTCTGAAACATAGAAATCAAAGCCGCGCACTTGCGTCCGATTTGAATATTTGTTCCAATATGTTTTGCCGATATCCCCAACAACCAGCCTTTGACCGGTATCAGAAGTCAAGACGATTGACTGAGAAGATCCATTTAAAGTGACAACGTCTATGCTTGCAACTTTAGTTGGAATAAGATTTAAAACACTCACAAGCACCAGCATAAAGAGTCCGCCTGCAACGACCGCGCCCTTGACAAGCCTTTTGACAAGAAAATAGTCGCTTATTGCAAAGATGATCACATAGAAACAAATGACGACTTCAAGTTTAAGTTCGCTTAGCGGAACTCTCAACGAAGACAAAGCGAAAAATTTTGCAACCATTGTCATAAACAAAAAGATGTATTTGAAAACTATATAGCACGGCGCAAGAAATGGCATGATTGAAATTATCACATTGCAAACAAAAAGCGCTGGAAATGTGATTGTGAAAATTGGAAGAATGACGAAGTTTGCAATGATTGACAAAATATTGAACGACTCAGAGAAGATTGAAAGAAATGGCACTATTCCAAGCTGAGCGCAAATTGTCAGCGAAATCATTTCCGCCGCCTTTCTTGGCAAAAATTTCACAAGCAATCTCGCAACTGCAGGAAAGGCAAAGAAAATTGTACCCACACTGAAAAAGCTCATCAAAAATCCAACGTCAAGTGCTGAAAGCGGACTGAAAATCAAAATGATCAGTCCCGCCACCCCAAGACTTGACAAGCTGTCATAACGCCTGCTTCCAAGCCGAGAAAGCATGATGACAATTCCCATTACAGACGCCCTGACAACAGACGGAGAAAAGCCACAAAGCCAGCTGTAAAGAATAAGGAAGATTGCCATAAGCGCAAACGAAACATATCTGTTAAGCTTGCACTTTTTGAATATAAACATAATAAATGCAATCAAAAACCCAACATGAAGCCCTGAAACTGTGAGAATGTGAATTATTCCCGCATCACGATATGCAAGCTTGACATCAGACGGAACTTCCGTTTTGTCGCCAAACAGCACGGCATAAGAGATACTTGCCTGCTCTTTCCCCATACCTTTTTCAAGCAGACTTTTGGCATAAAGCCGATACTTTTCGTCAGCTTTAAGCTTCGAGTCAATCGCAACAACATTTTCCCGCGATGCAGTCGCCGAATAGCCAATCCCATTTCGAAAAGTGTATGTGTCAAACTTTCCATACTCAAAAAGCTTTTCGCTTTTCACGCTTGCAGAGAATGTGACAATGTCGCCATTTTTCACTTTCTCGCCGTCATAGTTAAATATCGTTAAATAAAGATTTTTCTCACTCTTGCCGTTGATGGTGACATCTTTCAAGATCGCAACTTGCATCTCTTCATAGTCAT
>CAOKRZ010000092.1 GCA_948471335.1 uncultured Christensenella sp.
GAAAGCGTGGAAGTCCATTTCATTGGCGGTAAAGGAATGGAAAAAGAAATCATTGCAAAAGAAAAAGATATCACATTTCATGAGATAAGGACGGTGAAGCTTGAACGTAAACTCACCCTATCAAATCTTCTTATCCCATTCAAACTTTTTGAGGCAATAAAAGACGCAAAGAAAAAGCTTAGAGAGATAAACCCTGACATTATTTTTTCAAAAGGCGGCTTTGTTTCAGTACCAACAGTTCTTGCTGCAGCAAAGCTTGGCATTCCAGTTGTAAGTCATGAAAGCGATCTGTCAATGGGGCTTGCAAACAAGATCATTTTGAAAAAATGTGATGTGATGTGCACAAGTTTTCCTGACACAATGAAAGATAATCCAAAATGCGTATACACTGGTCAGCCGATAAGAAAAAAAATTTTTGAGGGCAAAAAAAGCAAGGTTTGGGATAACAACAATTTTGACAAAAACCTTCCTTGTCTGCTTGTTGTTGGTGGATCGCTTGGCGCAAAATTCATCAATGAAAAAGTCTGGGTAAACCTTGATAAACTATGTGAAAATTTTAACGTCATTCACATCACAGGCAAGCAAGCAAAAGAAACTCATTCTCACAAAAATTATAAACAGGTAAGCTATGCTGAAAATATTGGTGACTATTTCGCATTTGCAGACATTGTGCTTTCAAGGGCCGGCTCTGGCGCAATCAATGAGTTTGTCGCTCTTTCACTTCCTGCGCTTTTGATTCCACTGTCAAAAGAATGCTCACGCGGTGATCAAATTGAAAATGCCAAACTTTTTGCAAAATATGGCGTAGCAGATGTTTTGGAAGAACAAGATTATGACGACGCAATGTTTTTAATTAAACTTAACAATTTATTTAAAAATCGAGAAAAGTTCAAAAAAAACATGAAAAAGTTAGCAAATTTTGACGCATCAGTTAAAATAGTTGAAATTTTAAAAAATTTAAAAAAGAAGGACTAATTGATTTTTCCTTCTTTTTTCAATATTTTTGCAAGAATTGGATACCCAAATCCTTCAAGATTTTTATTGAACGAAATCGCTTTGCATGAAGAAAGCAAAAGCTTTTTTATCTCTCTTGGAGAGAGCTTTGGATTATCTTCAAGAAGAAGCGCACACAACCCTGCAATCATTGGTGTTGCAACAGATGTTCCGCTGAGTTTTGTGTATGGCGTTTTAATCGCACATGAAGTTATATCAACTGATGGTGCAACAAGGTCAGGCTTAAACCTTTGAAAAGCCGGCCCGCGCGAAGAGAAGGAAGCAATTTCAAAAAAGTTTTCTTTGAATTCTTCATCGCTGAGCCTATTGTCATCAAATCCACCAACCGTGATAATCTGACTGCTCACTCCTGGGCTTTTGATTGTCTGAAACTCAGGTCCACTGTTTCCTGCCGCTGCAACGACAACGACTCCTTCATTCCAAAGCGCTTCACTCCCTGCCATGATTGGATCGTTAAACCCAATAGGCTCGCTTCCAAAACTCATACAAACAACTTTGATTGAATACTCCCTGTGATGAAGATACACCCATTCCATAGCCTGCAAAATTTTGTCCGCCGACGCTTCCCCGTCTCCGTTAAGCGCTTTAAGTGAGATGATTTTTGCAGCCGGAGCGATGCCTGAAAACTTCCCACCAGAAAGTGAACCATTTCCAGCACATACCCCGCTGACAAAAGTTCCGTGCCCATTGTCATCATAAGGACTTTTTCTATCATGAATAAAATCTTTGAAAAAGACTATTCTATTTTCACCCACAATAAAATCGCAATGCTCATGTATTCCAGTGTCGATAAAAGCAACCGTCACTCCTTTGCCTGAGAGATCAAGTTTATCAACTTCAAGCACCTTTCGCGACACCTGCATAAGCGCGCTTGCACAAGATAAGGAATAAATAAAAGCGACTTGCGTCAACTGGGCAAGCGACAAAAGTTCTTTCTTCGTCACTTTCAAATGAAGTGATTTTATGAATAAGTATTCATGCCTAATTTCAATTTTTTTATGTAACAAAAATTTTTTAAGTCTGTCATAGTCATAAGCTTTGACGATACAATCAAGCCGCTGGCCTTCGGTAAGCGCCTCTGTGCGAGTGAGAAGCGCCCTGTCAATTTTGCATATTTTCATTTTAAAAGCTCAAGCATCCTTTTAACATTTTGATAGTCACTTTCGCTTAAATTTCCTCTGATCGCTTCAAGCATATTTTCAAGTGCTTGATAGTCAAAACTTCCATCTCTTTTTTGTCTTGAAACCTCTTCAAAAAGCTTTTGGTTAAGCTCAGCCTTGTCTAAATTTTTGTATTCATCAAACTTTGACATCAAATCTTCTTCTGCATTATTTGTCTTTTTATCTTCGCTGTGAAACTGTGAAAGTCGTGCCATTTATTCCTCCCTTAAATTATTATATGAGAGCTTTTCTAAACTTGCACACTTTAACAAAAATAAGAATATAAACTATCATGGAAAACAATATCTTTAGCATGCTTTCTTCCCTGATGGGACAAAAAAATCAAACGCAAAATCAAAGCGCTGCGCCAAATCCTTCCTTTGCAAATTATCCAAAAGAAGCATATGAGCCTGAGCAAACCGCTTCCATTCAAGGCTTTTCGCGCCCTAGTGATGACGGGCTTTCAAATATGCTTCCCTTGCTTATGCAGCTTATGGGCGGCAAAGGCGACATGTCACTTTTTGACGGATTAATGAAAGGCGGAAAGCTTGACCCTTCAACCTTATTCAAAGCAAGCGCAAAATCAACAAAAAAAGAGGGCGTCGCCCCCAGAGATGATCTTATATTATAAATTAATCAAGCGCACTTAAATTGTCAGCAACTGATCCATGCTTAAAATAATATGTCTTCTTGCAGAACTTTTGAGCAATGCTTGACTTTGTCGTTGCGATAATAAGAGTCGTGTTGGTTGTTTTTTGTTTATTTATAATAGATCACAAAAAATACAAGGTCGCTTAATTAAGTCTGTAAAAAAATTTTTAAAAAAATATAAAATAAAACTAAACC
>CAOKRZ010000093.1 GCA_948471335.1 uncultured Christensenella sp.
AATTTACTTTCTGCAAAGCGAACAATTGTTGCAATTTTCTTGTAAGGAAGATTATGAAATTTTATAAAATCCTGAATATAAGTTTCACTATAACCATCAGTTTCGCAAATTGTGTCATCTAAATCAAATACAAAAACCATTTTTAAATCCTTAATTGTATTTTATGTTATCTGGAAACTGTTGTCAAGAATTTATTTATAGAAAAATTTTAAACATTTTAAATCAACAAAACAAAGACTGCGGCAAGTGTGGTTGACAAAAGCGCGTGGGTGAACTTTTGTAGGGCGAAAAGTGGAGCGGGCATTTTTATATGCCCTAGCATTGTCAGCGACTGAAGCATTGTTGAAATTCCGCCGAAACTTATCACAAAGGTTGAAGCGATTACTGCAAGCCTTGGAGTCAAAGCCTTTGAAATGTCAATACAACCTTTTGTGATTTCAATCATTCCTTCAAAGATTGGGGCGATAGGTGCTGGCAAAAGTGAAAAAAGTGGTGACATGGCGCGAATAACAACAAAGAAGATTGCGATGATCACTCCAACCGAAATTATGCTTGTGGCAGAGTCTGAAACAATTGAAGAAAGGTCGGGTTTTCTTTCTTTCACATCAGAGAAGGTTGGAGTCAATTCTTTAACTTTGATGTTTCTGTATAACAAGCCATTTAAGAAACTTCCTAAAACATGGGCGGCAAAAATAATGTAGCCATAAACTGCGCCGTGAAGCATGCCTATTCCAACAGCGCCGATGATAAACATTGGCCCTGAAGTTGAACAAAACGAAGTCATTTTAAAGGCGTCGCTGCGAGAGATCTTTCCGCTTGTGCAAAGGTCTGCAGTCATTTTTGCGCCAACAGGGTAGCCTGAAATTATGCTCATCAAAAACACATAGCTTGAAACTGCGGGCGCTTTGAAAAGACTATACATTGGCTTTGAAAAAACTTGGCTTGCCTTTTCAACACCGCCTAAAGAAGAGAGGACTTTTGTGAAGAAAATGAAGGGTAGAACTGATGGCAAAACATTGAATGCCCAAGCAGATATCCCGTTTAAAGTTTCCTTAATATAGATCTCTGGGAAGAGCACCATGTTTAAAATGATAAACAAAATAAAAAGTGACAAAAGTAATTTGTATTTTTTCAAAATATACTCCAATATGTTTGACAAAATTGTGCAAGAAAAGCTATAATACACTTGTTAATGAGAAAGGTTTTTCTCATAAAATTCTATGTTAAAAATTTAGTTTTAAGAAGGGTTTATGAAAATAAAAGAAATATATAAAAAAGCAAAAAGCCTGCAAAAGACAATTGTTTTTCCTGAAGCTGCTTTCAGTGACAGAACAATTGAGGCTGTTAAAATTATTAAAAAGAAAAAGCTTGCAAAAGTCATTCTTATTGGTGACGAAAGCGCACTTATTTTGAGAGATAAAGAACTTGCTTCTTTCCAAATTCTCAATCCAAAAACATTTGAGCATCAAGACCAAATCGTGAAATGCTTGTATGAAAAAAGAAAGGCAAAAGGCATGAGCAAAGAAGAAGCCGAGAAGCTTGCGCTTGATCCATATTACTTTGCAACACTTCTTGTTGAAACTGGTTATGCTGACGGAATGGTTGCTGGTGCAGAAGCTTCAACTGCAAACACAGTTAAGCCGGCGCTTCAAATCATCAAGGCAAAGAAAAAGGGCGGAGTTGTTTCTTCATGCTTCCTTGTCTATGGAAAGAACAAATTCTTAAACGGCAAAAGCCTTGTGATCGCTGACTGCGGCGTGCTTCCAAATCCAAGCGCGGATGAGCTTAACGAAATCGCTCAGTCTTCAGTCGCAACATTTGAAAGCCTTGGTCTTGTTGATCCAAGGGTTGCATTCCTTTCATATTCAACTCACGGCAGCGCAAGCGGTGAAAGCATCACAAAGGTGAGCGAAGCTTGCAAAAAGTTCAGAAAGGAAACTGGCGTTTGCTGCGACGGCGATATTCAGTTTGATGCGGCAATGGTTAAAACTGTTGCAAAGCAAAAGTGTCCTGACAGCCCACTTGAAGGAGACGCAAACATTCTTATCTATCCAGATTTGAATGCAGGAAACATCTGTTATAAAACAATTCAATACATTGGTGGACTTAACGCGATTGGTCCAATCTTGCAAGGGCTTAATAAGCCAGTCAATGACTTATCAAGAGGTTGCAGCGTGATGGATATCGTGACAATCACGGCGGTAACAGCCTTACAGGCACAAAAGGAGGATTAAAATGAAAAAGGAAATAGTTAAAGAAGAACCTATGAAAATTTTGGTTATCAATGCAGGAAGCTCTTCACTTAAATATCAACTTTTTGATATGAACGGCGAAAAAGTGCTTGCAAAGGGTAACTGTGAGAAGATTGGTCTTGCTGGTCCAGTAATCTCATATAAGCATGACGGCAAAGAAGAAAAATTTGAAGGCGCAAAAAATCATGAAGAGGCAATTGCCAAAGTTCTCAACCTTTTGATTGATCCAGAAATTGGCGTAATCAAAAGCTTCAAAGAAATCAGTGCTGTTGGCCACCGTGTAGTTATGGGTGGATCAATCTATAAAGAAAGCGTTGTTATCACAGAGAAGGTGATTAAAGACGTTGAAAAACTTGCATCTCTTGCTCCACTTCACAATCCAGCAAACGCGCTTGGAATCAGAGCTTGCAAGAAAGTTATGCCTAAAACACCTATGGTCGCAATCTTTGACACTGCATTCCATGCAACTATGCCAGAAGTAGCTTATATGTATGGCATCAAATATGAAGATTATCAAAAATTTAACCTCAGAAGATTTGGTATGCACGGCACAAGTCACAGATATGTTGTTGAGGAACTTGCAAAAGTGCTTAAAAAAGACAAAAGCAAGGTTAAGGCAATCACTTGCAACATTGGAAACGGCTCTTCTA
>CAOKRZ010000094.1 GCA_948471335.1 uncultured Christensenella sp.
ACCGAAACAAACTTACTTTTGAATAAAGCTTGTAGATAATAAGTGGCAACGCCACTCACCTGGCGCGGTTTGGATTTAACACCGAGCTTGTCTGACTGTGACAAATCGCAACTGCAAGCGCGTCGGCCGCATCGTCTGGTTTTGGAATGCTTGAAAGCCCTAAGATTGCTTTGACCATATACTGAATTTGCGCCTTTTCTGCCCTGCCATGACCTGTCAATGCTTGCTTAATCTGAAGAGGCGTGTACTCAAAAATGTTTCCACAATATTTTTGACATGCAAGAATGATCACTCCTCTTGCTTGAGCCACTTGAATAACTGTCTTTTGATTTTTGAAATGGAAAAGCTCTTCAATCGCGACAACGTCAGGTTTATATTTTTCAAATAAAAACTTGAGGCTGCCTTCGATTGCTTCCAATCTGACAGGCATAGTGTCTTCTTTTGGCGTTGTTATCGCGCCATAATCAACCACCATGCTTGGTTTCTTTTCAGTATCAATCACCCCGTAGCCTATGATTGCATAGCCAGGGTCTATTCCTAAGATTACCATGCTTTAATTTTACTAAACTGCAAAAAATATGTCAAATGATATTCAAACAAAAAAGCAAGCCATAAAGCTTGCTTTCTTTTGTTATTCAACAGAAATCCCATCGTCTTTTTTTGCAACTTGTTCGTCTTCAAATATTCCAGGAAAACAAAGTTGATCAATTTTTTGAGTTATTGTTTCGTTTGACTCAGGAGTAGATATAGCTACTGAACCAACGGTTCTAAAAACCTCTGTTTGAACAGGTTTAAGGTCTGCGACAAACTCTTTAACCTTGTCTCTTTCAGCGCTACAGAAAGGAATTCTTCCTTCATACACATCAAGGATACGGTCGTAGGCCGTTTCTGAATCACCGACGATTTCTGCGATTTTTTCAAGATAATAATTAAGAGTGTTCCAGTCAGCCATTGTGATTTGACCTTCAAGGGCTTCTTTTGCCTTTTTTAAACCGAAAAATAAATGATCAAATTCAGCTTTGAGAGCATCGAGTTCCTCTTCCTTTTCCTTGTCTAAATCTTGATTATTCCAATCGGTCATAATCTTCCTCCTTAGTCTTTTATATCGTAAACGATTTTATCTTGATAACCGTTCTTCACAGGCAAAGATGTTATTTTGCAATTAATCGATTCAAGTTCAGTTAATAAGCTTTCGATTTTTGTTGTATTAAAGAGTTCTTCACTTTTCAAATAAATATTTTTTGAATTTAGAGCTGATATCTTACTGCTAAGCAAGTCTCGTATTTGATTGAAGCACTCTTCATTTATTTCAAAAAGTCCATTCTCTTTCAAGTTGATTCGAAGCTCTTGCACTCGCCGAAGCATTTTTGAAAGCTTAATGGCAATTTCTCTTTGCTTATCATCAGTCATAATCTCCCTCGTTACAACTTCAATATAACATAAATTTTGAGTAAAAGCAATAGGTTTTATTAAAAAAAACCAGAAAAATTATTCTTCTTCTGGCATATTCACATTGTGATAAACCTCTTGAACGTCGTCAAGGTCTTCAAGCATATCAATCATACGATTGAAAGTTGTCATTTTGTCGCTGTCAAGGTCTACATAGTTGTCGGGCACAAGTCTTGTTTCGGCTTCAATAACGTTATACCCTACTTTCGTAAGCTCTTCTGCCACTTTTGAGTGACTGTTTGCTTCTGTGATAACTTCAACTATATCATCATATTCAACTACGTCAACCGCGCCTGCGTCAAGTGCTGCAAGCATAAGTTCATCGCTGTCTACTCCTTCAGTGCGCTCAATTTCAACGATTCCCTTTCTTTGAAAAAGATATGAAACGCAACCATTAGAGCCTAAAGCACCGCCAAACTTGTCAAATGCGTGGCGAACATCGCCAGCAGTTCTGTTTTTGTTGTCAGTAAGGCACTCAACGATTACTGCAGAGCCGCCTACGCCATAGCCTTCATATGTTTGGCTTTCATAGTTGACTCCAGAAAGTTCCCCTGCTGCCTTTTTGATTGAACGCTCAATCGTATCGTTTGGCATGTTGTTTTGCTTAGCTTTTGCAATAACATCCTTAAGTCTTGGGTTTGAAACTGGGTCAGAGCCCCCTGCTTTAACAATAACGGCAATCTCTCTTCCAATTTTTGTGAAGATTTTACCCCTTGCTGCGTCACTTTTACCTTTTCTTGCTTGAATATTGTGCCACTTTGAATGTCCTGACATTTTGTCCTCCTAAAAATAAAATCACATTTTTTCTTCTGGCTTTGAGCCAAGATAATTTAAGCCACCATTTTCATCTGAGAACTCTTCCAATTCAGTAAATTCCTTATCTGAGTCAGACTTGTCAATTTCTGGACATTTATCGTTTACCAAACTGATGGATGCAGTGTCTTCAAGCCTTCCTTCTAAAGAATCTTCATTTTTTCCTCGTGTATTTAGTGCTATCGTGAGCATCTCTCCGAATATGAATGTTGTGATACTCATTTGTGCCATATAAAGCGAGTTCCCTTCTGGAGCAATAAGTTTTAGCAAGAGTGCAGTTGCGCCAGCAGCAACAAATGATAGAAATGTGCCGTTTAAATATTTGCCAAGCTTGTGTTCGTCTTTGTTTTTAAGCATAAGAACTCCTTACATTTAATTTATCATAGTATTCAATAATTTGTCAAATGAATTTGATTGGTTTTGACAAATTTAAAAAAAGTTAAAATTCGGTATTGACTTATTCTTTCGGGCATTATATAATTTAAGCAAGTGAGGTAAAGATATGGAAGTTAAAAATAATTTAGACGTTGAAGCGTGGCTTAATAGCAAAGAAATCAAGATTGAGAAATTGTCTGATGGAAATCTTAAGGTTATCATTCCTGACGGAATAATTGAAATGAAACTAGAAGATTT
>CAOKRZ010000095.1 GCA_948471335.1 uncultured Christensenella sp.
TCTTGCCAAGGCAACGCTTGACGCTGGCGGAGAATGCATCATAACAGCAGATCACGGCAACGCAGAGCTTATGATTGACGAAGAAGGCGAGCCAGTGAGAACACACACAACAAATCCAGTGCCATTCATTTTGGTCAGCAACAAAAACAAAAAAGTTAAATTAAAAAAGAAGCAATCTATTGCTTCAGTTGCACCAACCATACTTAAACTCTTAAATCAAGCAATTCCTTCTTCTATGGAAAAACCATTGTTTTAATTAAGGCTTAAAGTCAAAAAAAAGGCTTCAAGCCTTTTTATATACCCAGCAATCTTTTTTCACGCTGAGAGATAATTTGCCCTCTCAAAACAAGAAGATCTTTTTCTGCCTTGGCGCATTTGGCGTCCACCATTTCTCTTGCCGCCCAAACGACAGCTTGATTTGATTGCTTCTTAACCCATTTTTCAACAGCCTTCTTCATGGCTTTAATAAATTTCTTATCATCAAAACGATGCAACGGAATATGTGTAAATTCCTTCACATCAGATGCAATAAGCTTTTCAAACTCTTTCCATGTCGGCTCGGCAAGCTTTCCATGCGCCCTTGCCCCATCCAACCTGTCCTGTGCTTTTGTCAGTGAGCCTTCATCATTACAAAGCTCAAGCGCATCATTTAATAAAAAAAGCTTGCCATCGTCACCTTTGGCATAAGTGTAACCTTCACTAAATTGACCAATTTCACAAATCTTGTCTGGAAATTTCATATAAGCTCCTTATATCAATATATTTTCAAAATCACAAAATGTCACGCTTATAGCGCATTTTTAAAACAACCCTTACGCTTAAGAGTTGTTTTATTTTATAAAAGGTTGATGGCGGAAATAAAAAAATAGTGACTTGATCGCCACTCCTTCTGGCAAAAGATGAGTGGACTCGCGAATGTGTCGCAGACACGGAGTCGCGTAGCGGACACCGACCCCCACCTTATTTCAAATCTTGCGATTTGATGCGTAAACTAACAGGGTGCACCCTGATGCAAAGTTTCACTTTGCGTGTTGCTGAAGGCAACACAAGGTGGGGTTACTGAAATAAAAAAAAGAGTGACTTGATCGCCACTCCTTCTGGCAAAAGATGAGTGGCGAACTATCAACGTATGTTCCTTAAATTCGCTTGCGCTCATTGACGGTGAAAATAGAAGAAGAGTGACTTGATCGCCACTCCTTCTGGTAGAGATGAGTGGACTCGAACCACCGACCCCCACCTTATCAGGGTGGTGCTCTAACCAGCTGAGCTACATCTCTATATGTGCGCCAATTAAGATATGTAGTCTTGTTGACATTTAAGAGGGATTGATTGCAACAAGGTTCTCTTATTAAACGCAATTTAAATTATACCTATCTCCCACCCTTTTGTCAACTGTTTTTTTGAATTTTGCAAAGTTTTTTCTTATTAGCTAAATTAAAGTTACAACAAAACTTGATTTTGTTTTGACTAAAACAAGCAAATAATATATAATACAAATATATGCGGGTGTAGTACATCGGTAGTATGCGAGCTTCCCAAGCTTGAGAGGTGGGTCCGACTCCCATCATCCGCTCCAAATATATGCAATAAAAAGTCTTTTTTTTTCGAAAGGCTTTTTTCATTGCGAAAACCACAATATGCAGTGTTTTTTCATTATTTTATCACTGTATACAGATGTGACATTTTTAGAGATTTGAAATTTGGCAAATTCAAGTCTTTTTTCAAAATGTAAAAGTTTTGATTTTTTTGATTTTTTGCCCCAAATTTTGATTCTTTATCAAAAAATTGGCTGTCGCAAAATCAAAACTTTAAAAATCAAAACTGACCACCGAGAAAATCAAAAATAATCAAAATAAATCAAATTTGGCAGGCGAAGTAGGAATTGAACCCACACTTTTAGTTTTGGAGACCAAAGTTCTACCATTAAACCATTCGCCTATATAAGAGAGAAGAACTCTCTTAATTTAATCCGAGTGCTTTTGTTGCTCTTTTTAGAGTATCTCTTGCAGTAGGTTGTGCTTTTTTCGCACCGTTTGCTAAGATTTCATCAAGCAAATTTTTATTGTTGTATTTATTGAAATTGGCTTGAATTTCTGTCAAAAGTTTTGCAACAACTTCTGCAACTTCTCTTTTAAATTCGCCATAGCCCCTTCCTTCAAAGCGTTTTTCAATACTCTCAAAATCTTCATTTGTTATTTTGGATAAGATACTCATAAGGTTAGATATTCCGGGTTGGTTTTCTTCATCAAAATGCACTTTGCCAAGGCTATCGGTTTTCGCACTCATAATTTTCTTTTTAGCAACTTCAATATCATCCATAAGAAAGATTGTGCCTTTGTTGTCGCCGTTATCCGATTTGTTCATTTTTTCAAGTGGATTTTGCAAGTTTAAAATTTTATTTCCAACAGGTGCAATATACACATCTGGCATAAAGAAAGTTTCGCCATAACGCTTATTAAATCTTTCAGCCAAATCTCGTGTAAGCTCCACATGTTGCTGTTGGTCTCTTCCGACAGGCACAATGCTTGTGTTGTAAAGTAAAATATCAGCAACCATGAGAGTCGGATAAACAAATAAGCCTGTATCAACACCATCTTTGCTTTGTGCTTGTGATTTGTATTTAAATTGTGTCATTCGGTTAAGTTCGCCCATTTTCGTTTGGAAGGTCATAATAAAGCCAAGTGTGCCATGTTCCAAAACATCGCTTTGCCTAAACACAATTGTTTTGCTTGGGTCAACTCCACAAGCTAAATACATAGCCACACAGATCGGAAG
>CAOKRZ010000096.1 GCA_948471335.1 uncultured Christensenella sp.
ACTTTGCAATGGTGGTCACATCTCTTACATCGAGCTTGACGGTGACACTTCAAACAACCTCGAAGCTTTTGAAAAAGTTGTTCGCCACATGAAAGAAAAAGGAATCGGCTACGGCGCAATCAACCACCCTATCGACCGTGACCCAGTTTGCGGATACAACGGAATCATCGGCGACACTTGCCCTAACTGCGGCCGTAAGGAAACTGAAGGCGAAGTTGGCTTTGAAAGAATCAGAAGAATCACTGGCTATCTTGTTGGAACACTTGACCGCTTCAACAACGCAAAACGCGCAGAAGAGCATGACCGCGTAAAACACAGCTAAAAACATTCAAGCTGCAAAAGAAAAGGGGCATCGCCCCTTCTTTTAGCCTCAAAAAAAGGAAAAAACTATGTCAAAACTAAAAATTGCAGGACTTGCAAATGATTCAATCGTTGACGGCCCAGGTCTACGATTTACAATATTCACTCAAGGCTGCCCACACCATTGCGAAGGTTGCCACAATCCGGAGACTCACAATTTTAAAGGCGGAGAAAAGATTTCATCAAAGAAGATATTTAAAAAGATCGCATCAAATCCCCTGCTTACCGGAGTGACCTTTTCTGGCGGAGAGCCTTTCATGCAAGCGAAAGAGCTTTTGCCACTTGCAAAGAAAATAAAGGAACTTGGGCTTGAGATTGCAGCTTATTCAGGGTTCTTATTTGAACAACTTGAAAAAGATTGCGTTAAAGGCGCGAAAGACCTCCTATCATACATTGACGTTTTGATTGACGGAAAATTCGTCCTTAAAGAGAGAAGTCTTAGTCTTAAATACAAAGGCTCAAAAAATCAAAGAACGGTTGATGTTAAATCCTCTCTTGAAAAAGGAAAAGTCATATTAGAAAAAAGTGAAAGATGGACGAAATGAGTCCATCTTTTTAAGTTATCTTTTGCCGAACTTTGCAGAATCTTGTCTAATAACGCCGCAAAAAACTCAAATTTTGAGTATCATATGTTTTCTTGAAAATTTTGTTCTACAATATATCATATAAGAAGGATAAAGTATGGTTGGGGATAGAATAAAATTGCTAAGAAGTGAGAAAAACATTTCGCAAGACACTCTTGCAAAGAGTATATCATCAAATCAAAAGCAGATAAGCAAATGGGAACGCGGTCAGATTGAGCCAAATATAGATATGCTTAAAAAACTGGCTGACTATTTTGGCGTCAGCGTTGACTATCTTATTGAACGCGTTGATTTTTGAGTGCCTTAGGCACTTTTGCACCTTAGGTGCTTTTTTTATTTCACCTAAATTTTATTCGGTTATAATTAACTTGACTTATATAATCTTAATATGTTAACATCTCTATTGAAATGGAGAAAAAAATGAAAGACAAATTTTATATCACCACACCAATTTATTATCCAAGCAACAAGTTCACGCTTGGAAACTGCTATACAACAGTCATTTGCGACGCGCTTGCAAGGTTTAACCGCAAGCAAGGCAAAGATGTTTTCTTTTTGACTGGAACTGACGAACATGGACAGAAAATTTCGCAATCTGCTGCCGCAAAAGGCGTAAGCGAGAAGGAATATCTTGACGAAATCGTTGCTGACGCAAAAGCGCTTTGGGCAATGCTTGGAATAAGCTATGACAAATTCATCAGAACAACTGATGACTATCACGAAAAAAGTGTTCAAAAGATTTTTAAGAAGCTTTATGACAAAGGCTACATCTACAAAAGTGAATATGAAGGGCTTTATTGCACACCTTGTGAATCTTTCTGGACAGAAAGTCAGCTTGTTGATGGAAAATGCCCAGATTGTGGACGTGCTGTTTTCCCTCAAAAAGAAGAAGCATATTTCTTCAAACTTTCTGCCTTCACAGACAAGCTTTTGAAGCTTTATGAAAAGAATCCAAAATTCTTGCAACCACAATCAAGAATCAACGAAATGGTCAACAACTTCCTTAAGCCTGGGCTTTCTGACCTCTGTGTTTCAAGAACTTCTGTCAAATGGGGAATCCCTGTCGACTTTGACCCAAAACACACAATTTATGTTTGGATTGACGCACTTACAAACTATATCAACGCGCTTGGCTATAACAGCGAAGACGAAAGCTTATTTAAAAAATATTGGCCAGCTGATGTGCACATGGTTGGAAAGGAAATCGTGCGCTTCCATGCAATCATTTGGCCAGCATTCTTGATGGCGCTTGATCTTCCCCTCCCAAAACGTGTTTTCGCGCATGGTTGGATGCTTTTCGGTGGAGACAAGCTTTCAAAAAGCAAAACAACAGAATCTGTTGAATGCATTGACCCAAGAATTCTTGTTCCAGAGTATTCAGCAGACGCTGTAAGATACATCCTTCTTCGCGAAATACCTTTTGGCTCTGACGGCAACTACACAACTGAAATCTTCTTGAACCGTTTCAATAGTGACCTTGTCAACAACTTCGGCAACCTTGTGTCAAGAACGCTCAGCATGCTTAAAAAATATTATGGCTCAGTTGTTCCAAAGCGCGTGAAGGCAACAGAAGAAGACGACGTAGCACTTCAAAGAGAAATTATCAAAGAGAAAGAGAATGTGTTCAAAGTGCTTGAAGATTTTGACGTATCAAAAGCGCTCATCTCAATTTTCAATATTTTCTCTCTTGCAAACACCTACATTCAAAAAGTTGAGCCATGGGCTGTGGCAAAA
>CAOKRZ010000097.1 GCA_948471335.1 uncultured Christensenella sp.
CGACGCTCTTCCGATCTCCCTCTGGCTTGATGATCTTTACGCCATGCTTTTCAAGTTTTTTCAAAAACTTTTGAATGTCAGAAGCAGAGACTTCATATTTAAGAAGCTTGAAATATACATCTTCTTCATTGACAGCGCCTTTTTTCACAGCGACATCAAAGATCTTTTTCATCTCTTGTTCAATCTTATTTTCCATAGAATTCCTCCAAACTTTTCTCCCTAAGCTGCTTTGCAACTTCGGTCAATTTCTTTAAAATCTCTCGCCTTTCGTCAAGACTTTCTGAAGTTCTAAACTCTTCGTTAAGCCTTGCTTGCTTATCTTTAAGCACGCCGTCAGCAAGCATCCAAACGCATTCGTCAAAATATCTTTTTGCAAATTTCTCATATTCAGTAAAATCAAAAACCAAACAGTCTTTAAGCACTGGCATAGCCTCAACGTCAAACACATCAAAATAACTTGATACAGCCAGACGCTCTTCTGCCTTCTCAATCACCTTTTCAAAGGAAGGCAACAGCTTTTTATAGTCAATACGCTTGTCCACATAATCTTTCCCATAAATAAGAGAAGACAAAATATATTTCATAGCCCTAATATTGCCATTTTGCCTTGAAGTTAAAACATTTTCAGGCTCTTTTTCTTTATCTTTTCCAGCAGTTTCTGCTTTTGCATTTTTTTGAGCTGAATTTTGATTTAAGTCTCGTCTCAAAACATCAATTGGCATGGATGTGATGTCACGAAGTTTTGGCAAATATGCTTCTGCTTCAGCAAACGAATCAAGCTTTTGAAGCACTGAAATTGCATCTTTGACAAACTTGCCTTTTTGATCAGGTTTTGACAGATCATATTTTTCTTTTGCGATCTCAATGAGATAGTCAACAACAGGCAATGCGTTGTCAATGAGACTTTGCATAAACTCCCTTCCGCGAGCCTTAATAACCTCGTCAGGATCTTGCTTATCAGGAAGACGAACTACACTTATCGCGAATCCGCCTTCTTCTCTTAAAATTTCAATACTGCGTGTCGTAGCTTTAATTCCCGCCTCGTCGCCGTCAAAACATAAAACGATGTTGTTTGACATTTTCTTAAGTTCGTGCGCGTTTTCACGAGTCAACGCTGAACCAAGAATTGCAACTGCGTTTTTGAAACCTGCTCTGTGCATGGCAATAACGTCAATTTGCCCCTCAACTATGATGATCTTATCAAGCCCCTTTTCCTTCTTGAGCTTTTTAAGCAGATTGATTCCAAAAACAACCCTTCCTTTTTGGAAAACCAAGGTGTCAGAAGTGTTGAGATATTTGGCAAAGTCAACCTTTCCAATCGCCCTTGCACTGAAGCCAACACATTCATCAAAAGCGTTGAAGATTGGAAAGACAAGCCTTTCAGAAAGCGCATCATAATATCTTCCGTTTTTGCTTTGGCAAACGCCAGCGTCAACAATCTCTTTGTATGTAAAACCTTGCTTTCGCAGGTATTCAACAATTTCAGTCCAGCCAAGGCTGTAGCCAAGCTGAAAGTCTTCAAGCTCCTTTCTTGTAAATCCACGAAGCTTGATGTATTCTTGGGCAGGCTTAGCTTCTTTTAGAGATAAGTTTTCGTTATAGTGCTGGTAAGTCGCATCAAGCAGTTTAAGCATACGATCTTTTGTCTTCTTCTTTTCTGCGAAATCTTTATCGCCAGTAAATTCAGGCACTTCCATGTGCGCAAGGTTTGCGAGAATTTTCACAGCATCAGAGAAATCACAAGACTCCATTTTTTGAACAAAAGTGATCACATCTCCGCTTTCCTTACAGCCAAAGCAATAAAAAAGCCCTTCTTCTTCACTCACCGAGAAAGAAGGAGTTTTCTCATTGTGAAAAGGACAGCATCCCCAATATTTCTTTCCTTTCTTGTCAAGACGAATATAACGACTTATCACAGAAACAATGTCATTTTTTTGTTTAAGCTGATAAAGCCACTCGCTTGGATAACCTCTACTGTTCATAAACCTCTCTAAAAAACTCTTCAATAATCTTATTATACAATAAACATTTTCATTTTCCTTCTTTTTTTATAACTTTTATTAAGAAATTTGTAATAAAAAAACTTGAGTCTCCCCAAGTTTCTTTGTTATTTTTCCATTTTTATTTCTTTTTTGAGCGCTTTTTTGTATCTCTTGTCATCTTGAATTTGGTGTGCAAGCCATTCTAAATCATCTATAAAGTCCTCCCTTGCGTTAAAACCAAAAAATAGTGCGCCTACTACGCTTCCAACCAGTCCCAACAGCCCAAAAAGTAAAGAACAAAACTCTTTGCCGCCTGCAGAGTCCATTTGTTTATAAATAGATTCATACACATCTGGATAATTCGTCTTAACATATTCTTCAGCGTATGCTTGACTTTCCAAATCAGCTAGTTGATTAAGATATTCTTTCTCAGTCAAGATTTTTTCTTTGACTCTCTCCAACAATACCGCCTTGTCGCTTTCAACTGATTGCATATATGCAGGATTGCTTTTAAACGCAGCTTTGGCCTGATTATAATTTCTTTTTTCTTTAGCTGAATTGCCAAACATCAAATGTCCAAAACCTAAAACGCCAGTCAAAATCAATGTTGCAATAGCTGCAAATCCTGCAAGTTTTAAAGTGAA
>CAOKRZ010000098.1 GCA_948471335.1 uncultured Christensenella sp.
CCGATGGACAATTTTTCTGGCGAGTAAGGTGGCAAAGCAAACTTTGGGGTCGGGCGCAGCCCTTCTGCCCGCAAAGTTTGCTTAGCGATTGCAACTCTCGTGCGAAGAAGAAAATCTAAGTCTAAATAAATAAATTTTAAATTTGAAGCTTTTTACAATGGTAAAATGGAGGAAAAAACATTGAATAGATTTGAAGAAGTTCATTTTGGGGGATATCAAGTTCAAGATGATTGTATTGAGGTTAAAACAACCTTTGACAATAAAGAAGAGGCCGCAAAAGTTGTAGGAATTTTATTAAACGAGAAATTGATTGCTTGCGGACAAATTCATGAAATAGAGAGCTATTATGTTTGGCATGATAAAAAAGAAATTTCAAAAGAATTTATGCTTGTCATGAAAACGAAAGCAAAATTATATAGCCAAGTTGAAAAAATAATACAATCGAACCATTCTTATGTTTGTCCAGAGATTATTGCGACTAAAATAACGGAATTGTCTAATGATTATTATGATTATATTGCAAGAAATACTAAAAATTAGTAAAGGAAAAGTAAATGGCTAAAGATTATTATCAAATTTTGGGTGTAGAGAAAGGGGCGAGTGAAGACGAAATTAAGTCGGCATATCGCAGACTTGCAAAAAAATATCACCCAGACTTAAACAAAACTGAAGAGGCGGCGGCAAAGTTCAAGGAAGTCAATGAAGCCTATGAAGTGCTTGGTGACTCTAAAAAACGTGCAAATTATGATCAGTTCGGCTCGGCAGAAGGCAATCCTTTCGGACAAGGCGGAGCTGGTGGTTTTGGCGATTTCTTCGGCGGCGGTGGCGGAGGCTTTTCTGATATCTTCTCTGACATCTTTTCTGCATTCGGTGGAGGTGGTGGTGCGCGCGTGCAAGAGCGTGGGCAAGACATAAACCTTGAAATGAATCTCACTTTTGAAGAAGCCTGCTTTGGATGCGAAAAAGAAGTGACGGTTGGCAAGATTGAAAAATGCTCTTCTTGCAACGGGACTGGCGCGAAGAATGGCAGAGAGTTTTCGACTTGCCCAGAATGCCGCGGAACAGGACGAGTGCGCTTCACTCAAAACACAATGTTTGGAACAACCATTCGTGAAGCGGGTTGCCCAAAATGTAACGCAACAGGAAAGATCATCAAAGAAAAATGCTCTGACTGTGGCGGCAAAGGGACTAAACGCATGAGCAAGACCATCAAAGTCAAAATTCCAGCAGGGATTGATGACGGACAAACTCTCCGCATGAGAGGTGAAGGCAACGCTCCAACAAGAGAAGGACAGAATGGCGACCTCAACATCAAGATGAATGTGCTTCCACACAAAGTGCTTGTGCGCAAAGGTAATGACATCTATCTTGACCTGTATCTGCCATTCACAACAACTCTTCTTGGCGGAAAGATTGACATTCCAACCCTTAAAGGAAACTATACGCTTTCAGTTCCAGAGCTTACAGCAAGTGGAACTGTTATGCGCCTTAAAAACAAGGGTGTGAAAGCACTCAATCGTGACTACTACGGCGATATGCTTGTCACAATCAAAGCGGAAGTGCCAAAGAATCTTGATAAGGCCACAAAAGCAAAACTTGAAGAACTTGCATCAAACCTAAGTGAAAATCAATATCCAAAATATACAAACTTCAAAAAGAATACGAAATAAAAAAATGGGCGATAAGACTCATTTTTTTTTGAATATAAGATACAAGTATGTTATAATTAAATTGGAGAACGGAATGAAAGATTTTATTTTTATTATTGGGCCAAGTGCGGTCGGGAAGTCTACTCTTGCGAAAGGATTGTTTGAGCATTACAAAGGTGTGTATATTGAACAAAATATGGTGCCAGAATTTTCTATTCCTGCAAATGTTGATGATGGTGTTTTTGAAGAAAGTGTTTGTTGGCAAAACACTATATTACAAGTAAAATATTTTCACAAAAAAGGTTTTAAAAATATTATAGCGTTAGATTTTGATGACTTAAGGACAAGAGAAATTCCTAAACTTTTCAAAGGGACAAATTTCATTACTTTGAAACTGATTTCGAGTGAACCAAAGCAAATAAAACAACAAATGATTAAAAGGCATAATGAAGGAGAAGGACTGTTTTTTCTTGAAAATGTTGTAAGAAGTAATGAAGTGATAAAAAATAGAGCGCTATTGCCAAATGAGTATGTTATCGATGTGTGCGGGAAAAACGAAAAGCAAGTGCTTGAAGAAGCAATAAAAATAATTGATAGCAACAAATCACTTACTGATTATAAATATAAATTGCCAAACAAGAAGAACTTTTTATCTTGGGTGCGAAGCAATAATTTGAAATGAAGATTTGATTGTTAAGGAGGAAAAGATATGCAAATTTTTTATGTTCATCATGCGTTAAGAAAGAAGGGGAATCCGCCGTCACAAGAAGACGGGCTTGAGCCTTTGGGGAAGAGGGATGCAAAGTTTGTTGCAAAATTGTTTTTAGGGATAAAAGAAAAAAGGGGAAGCAAACAAAATGTCATTCCTTATCATAGTAACTCT